>CAYYYM010000001.1:0-44578 GCA_964476325.1 uncultured Candidatus Saccharibacteria bacterium
AATGTTATGAGTCGTTTCTTCAGCATTCCAGTTGGCTCCATGGACCCCTGGCTCCCGACAAGAGCCAAATGAGCGTATTTACGATTACCCAGGCCATCAGGGCAATCACTATCCCTATTATAGCATTTACGATGAAGTTCTTCCCCGTCTTGAACCTGTTTTCGTTTCCCGCCGATATGAGCATCATGCCGGCGCCGAGCGCCGCCATGAGGACGGCGACAATGAACGTGAGGTCACGCAACATACCCGCCGCATTCGCCGCGACTTTCACCATGTCGCAGAAGTCGCACGGCGTGTCCTCCACGTTGCAGGTCACCTTGTTTCCCCCGCCGAGTGCTCCCGTCCGGTCCCATATGGAAAATACGGCGGCATCCGTGAGGAGCGGCGCGGCGAGCGCGAGGAGTGCGGCGAAGAGGACAACGAATTTCATGGGCTAAAAGCGCGCCGTCATAAGATTCGTGACCTTTGCCGCACCGTCTCTCAAGACCGTGAGGAGCGACTGCGCCGTTTTGCCGCTTTGTATCATATCCGCGAAGATGCCCGTCGTCTGGTTCCCGTCCGGGTCCTGCCAGGCCCGGCCGATGAGCGCTTGGCGCGCGAAGACGCCCCGTTCGCCGTCTCCCGCGTACTTCGCGATGAGCACCCGCAGCGCCGGCGGGCGTCCGCTCCGCGAGAGATAGTTCTCGGCGTAGCTCCGGTTCGTCGCCATCGTCCGTATGAATTCCCACGCGAGGTTCGGATAGCCGCTCTGCCGCGCCACCGTCCATCCCCAGTACCGCGCATACGTCGCCTTCGCGGCGCCATCAAGTTGCGGCAGCTCGGCGACGTCCAGGTCCACGAACGGCGCCCGCGCCGCCACAAGGTCTTTCCCCTCGTCGTAATCGACGAGCATCGCCAGCTTCCCCGCGGCGAACAGGTCCCGTGCGGCGGGGAGCGTCTCGTTCCACGCGTACACCGCCGAGGAGGGGTGTGCGAACTGGAGATAGAAGTCGAACGGACTCACCGCGCTCTCCGTCCCGAATACGGCTTTCGTGTACCCCTCGTCAACCACGCTCACGCCGTTCTGGTACCAGAGCGCGCTCACGATGTCCTTCGCGTTCGGAATGTTTGCCGCGCCGCCGAGCGCGATGGCCGACTGCGCAATCGCGTCGCCGTCGTACTTCGTGAGCGCCGGCGCGATTTCCTGCACTGTTTCCCACGTCTCCGGCGGGAACGCGATGCCTGCCTCGTTCAACAGCTCGCGGTTATAGATGAGGGCGAGCGTGTCCACGTAGAGCGGAAGGGCGTACACCGAACCGCTGTACGAGAAGTCGCGTACGACGGTGTCGGGGAAATCGGCGCGCAGCTGCGCCACGGTGTACGCACTCGGGGGGAGCGGGAAAATCTTGTCCCGCTTCCGCCGCGCGTCGCCGTTTGAGACCCCGAATATATCGGGTCCCTTGCCGGCGGCCAGCGCGTCAATGAGCGTCTTGTCGTAGACGTCGGGGTCCGTAAAGGCGCGGTAGGTAATCGTCACGTTCGGGTACTCCTCCCTGAACGCCGCGATGATGTCGCTGTAGTTGCTCCCCTTATCGAGTCCCCACATCGAGAGCGTCGCCTTCACGTTGTGCGGGTCGTTCCGCTTCCCGCCCGCGACAAAGCCGTAGACAAGGAGCGCGCCCAGGAGCCCGACGGCAGCGAGCGTCGCGATGATGATGGCGGTTGTTTTCTTGTTTTTCATGGTTAGAGGTAATCCTTCGACTTCGCTCAGGATGACGATGTTCTTACTGTTCTTCCTCGGCGATGCTCGGAATCGCGGAGAACATCGTCAAAATGATGCGACGTCGACGACGTGGTCACCGGAATCCAGGCGCATCAGGCGCACGCCCTGCGTATCCCTGCCCGCCGTCTTGATTTTCTTCGGGTCAAGCTGGATGACGTTCCCCTTCGCCGAAAACGCGATGACGCCCTCCGTCTCGGGCCGGATGAGCTCCGCCGAGGCGATGGGACCCGTTTTCGCCGTCACCTTCGCCGTCTTCACTCCCCCGCCGCCGCGCCGCTGCACCTTGTAGTAGCGCAGCTCGGTCTGCTTACCGTAGCCGTTCTCGGTCACGATGAGGAGCTTCAGCTTGCTCGCCCCGCCACTTTTTATTATACCAACTCCGGCAACCGTGTCGTCACCCTTCAGCTTCAGCGCCACGACGCCGGCGGCCGTCCGCCCCATCTCCCGCACGTCGCTCTCCTTGAACCGGATAGCCTGCCCCTTGCGCGTCACGCAGACGACTTCCCCGCCGCCGTCAGACGTCTCAACCCACCGGAGGAGGTCGCCGCTCTTGAGCGAAATCGCCGCGATGCCGCCCCGGCGCACGTTCCGGAACTGTTCCAAGCCGGTCCGCTTCACGATGCCGCGGCTCGTCACCATCGTGAGGTACGTCTTGCTCACGTCCGTGTCGTGCGGAAACGCGATGAGGGCAGTGATTGACTCATTTTCCGGTATCTCCAGGAAGGATTGCACGAGCTTCCCCTTCGAGGTGCGGCTTGAGGCGGGCACTTCGTACGCCCGCGTCCGGTACACCTTGCCGCCCTGCGAGAAGAAGAGGAGGTCGTCGTGCGTGTTCGCGACGAAGAGCTGCGCGACGGCGTCCTTGTCCTTCAGCGCGGAGGCGCGCAGGCCCCTGCCGCCCCGCCCCTGGGTCTTGAAGCTCTCGGGCGGCATCCGCTTGATGTATCCGTCCTTCGTGAGGAGTATCACGACGTCCCGCTTCTCCACGAAATCCTCGTCATTGAATTCCCCGACGCCGCCCCGCTCGATGCGCGTCCGGCGCGCGTCCGCGTACTTCCCCTTGATTTCTTTCAGCTCTTCCACGAGCACCTCCCGGATGCGCTCCTTACTCTTCAGGATCGCCTCCAGCTCCTTGATGAGTTTCTTCTTTTCCTTCAGCTCGTCTTCGATTTTCTTGCGCTCCAGGGACGCCAGCGTCTGCAGACGCATCTCAAGGATGGCATCCGCCTGCACCGGCGTCAGCTTGAACTTCTTCACCAAGTTCGCGTGGGCGTCGGCGCGGTCCTCCGATTTCTTGATGGTCGCGATGACCGCGTCGATGTCGTCCAACGCCTTCACGAGCCCCTCCAGGATGTGCGCCCGCTCCTTTGCCTTACCGAGGTCGAACTCGGTGCGGCGGCGGACGACGTTCTCGCGGTGCGCGAGAAACGCTGCGAGGATGTCTTTCAGCGACACGACGCTCGGCTGGATGCCGTCCTTCAGCGCCACCATGTTGAAATAGAATTTCTTCTGGAGCTCCGTGTGCCGGAAGAGATAGTTCACGATGCGCTGGGGTATCGTCGCGGACTTCAGGTCTATCACGATGCGCATCCCCTCGCGGTCCGACTCGTCCCGAATGTCTTTGATACCTTCCAGCTTCTTGTCCTGCACGAGTTCCGCGATTTTCGTAATCAGGTTCGCCTTCACGACCTGGTACGGTATTTCGGTAATGACGATGCGCGGCGCCCCCTTCACCTCTTCCACGTCCACAAGCGCCCGCACGGTCACGCTCCCTCGCCCCGTCGCGTACGCCCGCTCGACGTCCCCCTCGTCGTGAATCGTGCAGCCGGTCGGGAAATCGGGCCCGGGGAGCTTCTTCATCAGCTCCTTCACGCTCGCGTCGCCGTGCTCCGCGAGGTACTGGAGCGTGTCAATCGTCTCGCCGAGGTTGTGCGGCGGGATGGAAGTCGCCATGCCGACCGCGATGCCGAGTGTCCCGTTCACGAGGAGATTCGGGAACGCGGAGGGGAGATACACCGGTTCTTTCCGCGTGTTGTCATAGTTGTACGTCCAGTCAATCGTCTCTTTCTCGATGTCGCGGAGCATCTCCTCGCCGATGGCGGTGAGGCGCGCTTCCGTGTACCGCATCGCCGCGGGCGGGTCGCCGTCGACCGAGCCCCAGTTTCCCTGCCCCTGTATGAGCGGATTCCTAAGGGAGAAGTCCTGCGCCATGCGCGCGAGGGCATCGTACACCGCACTGTCGCCGTGCGGGTGATACCGCCCCAGGACGGCGCCCACGACGTTCGCCGATTTGCGGAACCGGGCGTTGTGTGTCAGGCCGTCGTCCCACATCGCCCAGAGGATGCGGCGCTGGACCGGCTTCAAGCCGTCCCGGATGTCAGGCAGCGCGCGCGCGACGATGACGGACATCGCATAGTCAAGATACGATTCCTCGAGTTCTTCGGTGATTTCGCGCGCTTCCGGCTCCCGCTTCACCTCCACTACCTCGTTGTCTTCTTTCTTCGCCATATTAAAACGTATACTCGTACTGTTTCCCTTCCACCAGCTTCCGCACGCCGTCTATCGCGCGACTCACCCCCGAACCGACCCAGCGCGCGATCCGCTCCACGCCCCGCGTAAACGTCTCAATCACGCCGCCTTCCGGCTCTCCGGCAGCCGGCTCGGCGGGCGGGCTGACCAGTTCAACGGTACTCTCCTGCCCCGCCGCGCGGCCGACGAGCGGCGCGACTTCCGAGTTCATATACCCGATCCACGCCGTGACGAGCACCACGGCGGCAATCGCCGTCGCCGCGACGAGCCACCGGCGTTTCCTCCCCTCATCCGCCTTCCGGAGGATGCGTAAGCCGCGCTTTAGGCGGTCCATTAGATTCAGGTAAGACATCGCAGCTGCATACTTCCCTTTTCCAGGTCGCTCTTCTTGAAAACGAACTTATCCTCCGCGGGGCAGGCGTCCGCGCCGAACTCCTTAAGGAATGGCTTCACGTCCTCCGTGTAGAGCGGGATGATGACGGACGGCGTGAGCTGCCGGAGCATGCCCGCCACCTCCGCCGCCGTTTCCTTGCCGCCGGGAACTGCCGCTACATCCATGTCCTGCAGGTATTCCTGCATCTCTTCCTTCGGCAGGACGGGCGTGTCCCCGAAGAGGGCGAACCGGATATCGTCGAAGCGGACGGTGTAGATGGTCCGTTCTTCGTCTCCTTCCGAGGGCACCTGCAGGCCCCGCACCCGTATGCCCCCCACCTCGTATTCCCCGGCGTGGCGGATGACGAAAATCTGGCTCTCCTCCTTGAGGCCCGTCGGCTCGCCGCCGTCTCTCGTGAAGAGCGCAAGCTGCGCCCCCTTGAACGACCGCTCGTCCGTGGGGTCCACGAGCACCGTCGTCTTTCCCGACTGCAGTTTCAGGTATCCTGCTCCCTGGCGCGTGATAACCATGCTCCTTCTTATTGTACGTCCCGAAGCGCCAAATCTCAACATACCGCCCGCCCTTTCGCTCCCGCCGTTGTCTTGACTTCTTATACTATATATGTTATTCTTTTCTCAGAATCTTCGAATGTAAGGAGTACCGAATGAAAACGAGGCTCATTGCGATTTGTTCCCTTTTTGCCGCGGCCGGTATCTTGCTTTTCGCGGGATGCTCGAACCCCGTGACTGGCCCCGCAGCGGGCGGCAATCCGGCCGCTCAGGCGCCGACGGCACGCTTCACGGACATGAACGGCGCCGACGTCGCGTACGATGCCGTATATGATTTCGGCACGGTGACCGCGGGCAAGAGTAAGGCCCTTACCTTCTCGATAGAGAACGGAGGAGACAAGGACCTGCTCATCACCGGTTCGACGCTTCCTCCTGCTATCTTCGAGGCGGAAGGCTTCGAAACGGGAGTCATCCCACCGGGACAAAAGAGGACCTGTACGGTAACATTCACACCCGTCGGGAATGGGGACTACGCGTGGAAGGCGGGGCTCGCCTTCGAAACGAACGACTCGGACAACCCCGGCTATCGAGTCTGGTTTACGGGAGAAAGCGTTTCTTCCTGACGGGACTCGACAACCCTCGCGCATACGCGCGAGGGCATTTTTATGGAAACGGCGGCAGGGCTTTACACACCCCCTTTCTTTGGGTATTCTTGTCCCGTATGGCACGATTGAAACAAAGCGCCTTCGCGCGCTTCGTGAAGGACAACGGTGACCTCTTCGCGTTCGTCAAAGCCGGCGACCTCGTGAAGGGCACCATCATCGACCGAAACCCCCGGGAAGTCGTCATCGACCTCGGCAAATTCGGCACCGGCATCGTCTACCGCGGGGAACTCGCGCACGCACGGGAACTGGTGCATGACCTGAAGCCGGGAGACGAGATACAGGCGAAGGTCGTGGAAGTCGACAACGACGACGGACTCATCGAGCTCTCGCTCGCCGCGGCGCAGCGCCAACAGAGCTGGTCCGAGATCGAGGACCTCTTCGGCAAGGAAGAAACGTTCCCTGTGAAGCCGCTCTCCGCGAACAAGGGCGGGCTCCTCGTGGACGTCAAGGGTATCAAGGCGTTCCTGCCCGCTTCCCAGCTCGCGCCCGAGCACTACCCGACCGTCGAGGACAACGACAAGATGAAGATTCAGGACAAGCTGAACGAGCTCGTCGGCACGGAGCTCTCAGTGAAAATCATCGACTGCAATCCGCGGAGCGACAAACTGATTCTCTCCGAGCGCGCGGTGCAGGAAACGAACTCACAGGAGCTCATTAAAGATTACGCCGTGGGGCAGGTCGTGGACGGCATCGTCTCGGGCATCGCCGATTTCGGCGTCTTCATCAAATTTGCCGACAATCCGGACGTGGAAGGGCTTATCCACATCTCCGAACTGTCCTACGCACCCGTTTCAAACCCCAAGGACCTCGTCGGCGTCGGCGACACGCTGCAGGCCAAAATTATCGACATCCGGGGCGGGCGCATCTCCCTCTCGCTCAAGGCGCTCCAGGAAAACCCGTGGGAGCACGTGACGGAGCGGTACCACAAAGGTGACGCTGTCACGGGGACGGTGTACGAACTCACACCCTTCGGCGCGCTCATTACGCTCGATAAGACGTACCAAGGGCAGGTGCACATCACCGACTTCGGCGGCGTGAATGAAATGAAACAGCGCCTCACGAAAGGCGAGGCGTATCAGTTCGTCATCAAGGACGTGAAACCCGACGACGAGCGCATCACGCTGTCACTCAAGTCCTAGTTTTTCTTTCACTTCCGCCAGTTTCGCGTCCGCTCTTTGGCGGGCGTTTTCGTTGCCCGCGGCAGCCATGCGTTCCAGCTCTTCTTCGGCGTACTTCGCTTCCCGGAACGATTCGAGTTTTTGTATGAGAAGCTCCGCGAGCGCCGTTTTGAATTCCTGATATCCTTTTCCGTCGAACGAACGTTCGACGTCCTTGACGGACTCTCCCGCAAAGGCGGCATAGATGCGGATAAGGTTGCTCACTCCCTGCTTCCGTTTCTCGTCGTAGACGACGCGGGCTTCCGAATCGGTCGTCGCCGCGGCGATTTTCTCCCGTATCGCTTCCGGCGCGTCGTCCAAGAAGAGACATCCCTTCGGCCTCGACTTTGACATCTTCTCGCCGGGCTCGTCGAGCGCCATGAGGCGCGGTATGTCGGTCATGAGGGGCTTCGGCTCCGTGAACGTCTTGCCGAACCGCTTGTTGAACTTCCGGGCGAGCATGCGGGCGAACTCCAGGTGCTGGAGCTGGTCCTCGCCCACGGGTACGATTGCCGCGTCGTAGAGCAGGATGTCCGCCGCCATCAGGATGGGATACGTGAGCAGTCCCGCATTCACGTTCTTCGGCTCGTGCGCGCTCTTGTCCTTGAACTGCGTCATGCGCGCAAGGTCGCCATAGGGTGTCACGGTCGCGAGGTACCACATGAGTTCCGTGTGCGCCGGAACGGCCGACTGGACGAAGAGCGTACTCTGCTCCGGCGACAGGCCGGCGGCACGGTACGCTTTCAGCAGTTCCGTCACTTCCTTTCGTTTTTCCTTCGGAGCGAACGGTTCGGTCAGGGAATGCAAGTCGGCGGCGAAGAATAGGCACTCGTACTTCCCTGTTTCCTGCAGCTCCACGAAGTGTTTCAAGGCGCCGAGGTAGTTGCCGATATGCAAGCGGCCCGAGGGCTGGATGCCGGATATTAAGACGGGTTTTCCCATCACACTTCAATTATAACAGGCAGGACCATCGGCCGGCGGTGGGTTTTCTTGAAGAGGAATTCGCCGATCTGGTCGCGGATGAGGCCGCGGACGTAGTCCATGTCCAGGGAACCGTGCTGCGGGATACGCCCCACGATGCCGCGAATCTTCCGACGGATGTCGTTCAAGAGTTCCTGGCTCTCCCGCAGATAGATGAAGCCGCGCGAGATGATATCGGGGTTCTTCATCACCTTGCCGCTGCGCCGCCCGATGACCGTGATAATCACGATCATACCGTCTTTCGCGAGCGCGCGGCGGTCGCGGATCACTACTTCCCCGATGTCGCCGACGCCGAGCCCATCCACGAAGACGTACGAAGCCGGCACTTCTTTGTCCGTCACTTTCACCGCCTCCTTCCGCAACTCGACGACTTTCCCGTTGTCCGTGAGCGCGATGTGGTCGCGCGACATTCCCAGATCCATCGCCAGCTGGGCGTTCTGCCGCCGCATAAAGAACCATCCGTGGATGGGGATGAAGAATTCGGGATTCACGAGCTGCATCACCTTCTTTAGCTCCTCCTGCGGCGCGTGACCGGAGGAGTGAATGTCAAGCATCTTGTAGTCGAAGATGGCGGGACCCTGCCGCGCGATGTTGTCCTTCAGATTCTGCACGCTCATCTCGTTCCCCGGCACGACGGACGAGGAGAGAATCACCGTGTCCGTTTCCTTCAGGTGGATGTGCCTATGCTCGCCGTTCGCGATGCGCATCAGTCCCGCATTCTTCTCCCCCTGCGCACCGGTCGCGATGATGACCACCTTGTTGTCCGGATATTTCCTCACGTCCTCGACGGGGATGAGCGCCTGCTCGCTCACCTTCACGTGCCCGAGGCGCTTCGCAATCTCGAAGTTGCTCTTCAGCGAGTAGCCGGCGAGTGCGATGACCTTGCCGAGCCGCTCGGCAATTTTCACGATTTCCGCAATGCGGTCGATGAGCGAGGCGAAGCTCGAGATGATGACTCGTCCCCCTGCGCCCTTCAGGAGCTTCTCTATCTCCTTTTCCACGACGCGTTCCGACACTGACCATCCCTGCACACCCGCGTTCGTGCTGTCGAGCATCAGCGTGTGCACGCCGCGCTTTCCCAGTTTCTCCCACATATCCACGTCCCGCGGCTTGCCGTCTTCGTCATAATCGAATTTGAACTCGCCGGGGTGGAGAATCTTGCCGATCGGCGTCTCGAAGAGAATGCCGACGCCGTCGGGTATGTTATGCGTCACGCCGATGAATTCCGCCGTGAAGTGCGGGGAGAGCTCCCGCCGCTCGCCGGCTTTCACCACCTGGAAGATGGGTTTCGGCGCGTGCGGAAAGTCCTCCTGCCGTTTGCGGATGACTTCTTTCGTGAACTCCGTCGTGAAAATCGGCGGATTGCCGATCCGGTCCATGATGTACGGAATCGCCCCGATGTGGTCGTAGTGGCCGTGCGTGATGATGAGCGCTTTGATGTTTTCCTTCCGTTCCTCGAGGTATGTCGTGTTCGGGATGATGAAGTCGACACCCGGCGTTTCTTCTTCCGGGAACTGGAGCCCCGCGTCGACGACGATGATCTCGTCCCGATACTCGAGGAGCATCATGTTGCGGCCGACCTCTTCCAATCCGCCGAGCGGAATGAGCCGCACCACGCCGTCGCTCTGCGCGTGCGCGGACTTTGTCGTGCGATGCGCCGCGCTCTCTTTCGGTTTCGCGACGTGCCGGGTCGCGCTCCGCGGCGCCCGGGCTTTTCTCACCTGTTTTTTCGTTTTTTCTTCCATAATTTTTTATTGGCTTTTTATTGTAGTCCCGCCTCAGCGGGACAAAGAATCTGTTATCTCGCTTCGCTTCGGACAAATCCTTTGTGGGGATGGGGAGATTTGAACTCCCACGACCTTGCGGTCACTAGCCCCTGAAGCTAGCGCGTCTGCCGTTCCGCCACATCCCCGTCCGTTTCCAGCACCCGCACTTTCCTCACGTACCATGCCGCCACGTTGTCGAAACGGTCAGCCGGCGTCGTCAGCCGCTTCTCCGGACCGAATCCTCCCAGCCGCTCGTCGTGCACGTACGCGTACGGCACGGTGTACAGGAACACCGCCGGCGAGTCCGCCACGATGTCCGCCACGGCCTCTTCAAACATCTTTTTCCGTTCCACCTCGTCGGTTTCCTGCCGGATGTCCTCCAGGAGCGTGTCCACGCGCTTGTCCGAGAAGAGCGCGAGGTTCAGGCCGGGGTAGAAACGCTCCGAGGAGTGCCAGAACGGGAAGAGGTCATAGGGGTGCTCCAGGACGTTCCCGAAGAGCACCGCTTCGTAGTTGCGCTCCCTCACGACGCGATTCATGAACGTCTCTTCGTCGAGGGGCACGAGGCGCACCGTACTCACTCCCGCCCGCTCCCACGCGCCCTTTACGAACGCCGCGGTCCGTGCGAGGAAGCCGACGTCCGGATACGCGAGCTCGATCTGCAACGGCCCCTCCGTTTCCGCGAGCGCGCGGATGGTCGACGAGGCGCGCTCCGGGTCGGCCGCCTCCGTCCCCGCGTCGTACGGGTCCGGACCGTCGACCGGCACCGCTCCCGACTGGAACACCGTCTTTACCAGTTCGTCCTTGTCCACCGCCTGGCGCAGCGCTTCGCGGAACGCTTCATTCCCCAGCACCGTCTTCGCCCGCGGATTGAGAAACACCGCATAGTAGCTTGCCGTATCCACGTCGTCAACCGCTCCCCGCAGGGGGCGCTCCGTCTCAGGCAGAGAAAACGCGCCGAAGCCGTCGATCGCCCGCCGCCGGTACGCGTCCGTGAGCTCCTTCTCGTTTTCGTAAAACCGGATGACGAACTTCTTGATGAAGGGAGCGGTCCCCTCGTAGGCATCGTTGCGCACCAGGCGGTACTCGGTGATGAAGCCGTCGCGGCGCTTCACGAACCCCTCCACCCGGTACGGACCGCTCGCGAGCGGTTCGAGGTTGTAGGCGGAGAGCCGCAGGTTCGCCGGCGGCAGATGACCGAATATGTGGCGCGGGACGAGCCGCAAGTCCCGCAGCGTGTCTCCGAAGAAAACGTACGGCGAGGGGAGCGTGAATGTCACCCGCAGCTCGCTCACGCGTTCCGCGATGACGCCCTCGAAACTCTGATACCGCGGCGACTGCGTCTCGGGACTCTGAATCATGCTCACCGTGAAGATGAGGTCGTCGCTCGTCAGCGGCATGCCGTCCTCCCACGTGAGCCCTTCCTTCAGCTTCACCGTGTACACCCGCCCGTCCTTCACGCTCACGTCTTCCGTGAAATCGCCCAGTGTGCCGTAGACGAGGGCGACGAGGGATTCGTCGACGGAATTCGCCGCGATGACGGGGTTCAACGCCGTCGGCTGACCGATCATACCCTCCGTATACGTGCCGCCCGGCGCCGCGACGACGATGCTTTTCTCGTCTATGACGAGCGAGGCCTTCGCCACGCTCGCGACGAGGAAGACGCCGAGTGCGACAAGCGCCGCCACGCGTTCCCTGTGTGAAAAGGTTCTGACCAAGCGTCGGATGATGTGCATACCTTTTTAATGCGCCAGATTCAGCACGGAGAACACCGCAAAGAGCATCGCGACGACGATCGTCGCCCAGAACATAACTTTGCCGATGCCGCGCTTCGTTTGATACGGCGCAGCCGCGCCGCCGCCGCCGAGCGCCCCCAGGCCGCTCCCCCGCTCCTGCAAGAGTACCAGGACGGTGAGGATGACGGCGCTTATGACCTGCAATACGGTTATCATGTTCCGGTTACGCTTTCAGTTTGTCTCTCACAGCGTTCTCTATGTCCTTCAGGAGTTTCTTGTTTTCGGCGAGCGTTTCAATCGCCTTGTCGAATCCCGCTCCGAGTTTCTCTTCGCCGAAACGATAACTTGCACCCGAACGGGTGATGATGCCGTGCTTCAGCCCCGCATTCAAGACGTCTCCTTCATAGGAAATACCCTTTCCGTATATGATGTCAAACTCCGCGGCGCGGAACGGCGGCGCCACCTTGTTTTTCACCACCTTCACGACCACCCGGTTTCCCACCACCTCGTCGCCGCGCTTGATTTGCGCTTTCCGCCGTATCTCGAGGCGCACCGAGGCGTAGAATTTGAGCGCCCGGCCGCCCGGCGTCGTTTCCGGATTGCCGAACATGACGCCGATTTTCATCCTGATCTGGTTTATGAAAATGATGATGGTGCCCGTCTTCGCCGCCGCGGCGGTGATTTTGCGGAGCGCCTGGCTCATGAGACGCGCCTGTAAGCCGATGTGCTTGTCTCCCATCTCCCCCTCGAGCTCCTCGCGGGGCGTGAGCGCCGCCACCGAGTCAACCACTACGATGTCGATGACGCCGGATTTCACCATGTCTTCCATGATATTCAGTGCCTCTTCGCCGCTCCCCGGCTGGGAGATAAGGATGTCCTTGACCCGCACGCCGATGCGCCGCGCGTACTCCGGGTCGAGCGCGTGCTCCACGTCGATGAAGGCCACGCCGCCGCCCCGCTTCTGCGCTTCGGCGACCGCATGCAGCGCCAAGGTCGTCTTGCCCGACGACTCGGGACCGTAAATCTCAATGACCCGGCCGCGCGGCAAGCCGCCGACGCCGAGCGCCAGGTCGAGCGAGAAGGACCCCGACGGTATCGTTTCAACCTGCACCCGGTCCCAGCTGCCGAGGCGCATGACCGCTCCTTCCCCGAAGCGCGACTGGAGGGCGTTTACCAGCTCTTCGAGCCGGTCCGTTTCCTCTTTATTCTCCCTGTCCTCTTTCTTGGGGGATTGTTTCATGATTTACATCCGCGCTCGTACTCGTGCCGGTCGCCGGCGCGTTCCGGAAGAATACGTAGCGCGTGGTTTGGCTTACCCTGCCCAGCATTCCCTGCAGTTCAAACACAATCGCGTTCATGCCCGGAGAGAGATTGACGTCTTTGGTAAACGATCCGTTCTTGTCAGGGTACACCTCGGCGCCGTTGATTGTCAACGTCACGTTTTCACCGATGCTTCCCTTGACCGGCAGCGTGGAGGTCGTGACCACGATTGTCTCGTCGCCCAGGTTGTCTATGCGCAGCGCCTTCGCGATGTCCGCGGAGCGGTACGCGCTCAGTAGAAAATATCCCGCGACGCCGACGAGTAGGACGACGGCAACAATCGCCGGCAGGTGCACCCGCTTCAGCACGAAGCGGTTCGGAGGCAGTTTGTCGCGCTCGCCCGATTTCTTGATATCCTTCTTTTCCTTGAAATACGCCTGCCACAGCCCCTCGCCGTCCATGTCCAGGATTTTCCCGATGCGCACGACGTAGCCGTGGAGGTACGGCGATGGCGGCAGTTCGTCGTACCGCTCTTCGAGCATCAGCGAGATGAAGCGGTCGGAAATGCCGGTCTCTTTGGCGAGCCGTTCCACCGAATACCCGCGGGCGCGCATCGTGTCCCGCAAGAGCGTCGTAAACGTTTCCGGTTCCTCATTCATACACTTCTCTCGGTTTCGATCCTTCCTGGGGGCCGACGATACCCCGTTCTTCCATCATATCAAGCAGGCGCGCGGCGCGGGAGTAGCCGACGCGCAGCCGCCGCTGCAGGAGCGACGCCGACGCCTTCTTCGCCTCACGCACCACTTCCACCGCCTGCGCGTACAGTTCATCCTCTTCATCTTCCTCCCCGAACGACGCGAAATCAACGTCTTCCAGGCGGGCGGCCTCCCCGTCCCCCTCGAGCGTGAATTCACCTTCCGGCGGGGGCGCCGCTTCGTTGTTTTTCTTTATGTACCCGACGACGTTCCGCACCTCGCTCTCTTCCACGAAGGCACCCTGGACCCGCTCCCGTTTGTTCCCGTCAGCTGGCGCATAGAGCATGTCCCCGTTTCCCAGGAGCTTCTCCGCTCCGGCGGCATCGAGAATGGTCCGGGAGTCGATCTGGCTCGCCACCTGCAGCGCGATGCGTGAGGTGATGTTCGCTTTAATGAGGCCGGTAATCACTTCCACCGACGGGCGCTGCGTAGAAACGACGAGGTGGATGCCGACGGCGCGCGACATCTGCGCGAGGCGGACGATGGCGCCCTCGACTTCCCTGCCGTACGAAGCCATCAGGTCGGCGAGCTCATCGATGACGATGACGATATAGGGCATATCGTCCTTGCCGTACTTTTTGTGAAACGTTTCGATGTCGCGCACACCGCGGGCGAGGAGTACGTCATAGCGTTTTTCCATCTCGCTGATGGCCCACTTCAGGGCGCCCACCGCTTTCTTGTTTTCGGTGATGACCGGCGAGACGAGATGCGGGAGCCCTTCATATATAGAAAGCTCGACCCGCTTCGGGTCCACGAGGATGAGCCGCACCTCCCCGGGGCCGTTCTTGTACAGGAGCGAGAGGAGTATGGCGTGAATCGTGATGCTCTTGCCGCTCCCCGTCGCGCCCGCCACGAGGAGGTGCGGCATCTTCGCGATATTGCCGAAGACGGCTTCGCCGTTCACGCCGCGGCCGAGCGCGAAACTCAGTGCCGGCGCATTCGCGAAGCGCGACGACTTCAGGAGACTCCCCAGGTGCACGAGCGCCGCCGATTTGTTCGGTACCTCGATGCCTACGAGCGACTGTCCCGGTATCGGCGCCTCGATGCGCACCGGGTGCGCCGCCAAGGCGAGTGCCAGGTCCTGACCGAGCGCCGTGATGCGCGAGAGTCGCACTCCTTCCGCCGGCTTCAGCGTGTAGCGGGTTACCGTCGGTCCCACCTCAATTTCTCCCATCTCAACCGGTATGTCGAAGCTCGTGAGCGTCCGCCTAATGATGTTCGCGTTCGCCTTCAGGTCGCCCGTCGTCGGCTTCCCCACCGAGGACGTCAGGAGCTTCAGAGGCGGGGCGTTGTACGCGCCACTCTGTCGTTTCATGCCTCCCGCGAGCGTGCCGTCAAATTCTTCCTCCGGCACCGGTTCCCGCACCGACACTTCCGGCGCGTCCCGCTTTTCTTTTTTTCCGATGCCGATGTTCCGCGCCGGCTTTTCCGTCTCTTCTTCCGCTTCCTCTTCCTCCGCCTCGCCGGTCGCTATCACGACGTCCCGTTCCTCTTCTCCCCGTTCTTCGCGCTTCCGCTCGCGGCGTTCCTTGAGCGCCGTCATAAGTCCCAGGGGCTTGTTTACCATCACGAGTCCCGAGACGATGATGAAGGCGCCCGTCAGGACGATGGCTGCCGGTTTACCGAACGGCACCTCGAGCGTTCCCATCAATTCTCCCGTGAGTCCGCCGCGCGCCGGCGAGACGATGTCGAGCAACCCGAGGCCCGAGAGGACGAAGAGCGTCGCGCCGATGATCGTCGTCGACGCGAACACCCGCTCACTGCCGATGAAGGAGATGGCGAGGACGAAGAGCGTCAGGGGGAGGAGATAGTAGCCCCAGCCGAACGCGTACGTGAAGGCGCGGTATATGCCTGCGCCGACCGGTCCGGCCTGACCCGCCGCCGAGAGGACGAGGAGTAGTGCTGCCGCAACGCATGCAACGATCCAAATGTGCTTCTTGATTTCAGGATGAAGTTTCAGTTTCCGTTCTTCCTTCTCCTTCTTCCCCTTCTTACTTTTCTTCGCAGCCATTTTCCTTATTAAAGCCCAAGTGGGGGAAAAATAAAAGCCCTGACTTTTCAGTCAGGGCACGCTCTCCGTTACATTTCTCCCTCTCTCTGTCAAGCGTCGTACTGCGGCGCTTCTTCCTTCTTCCCCTCCCGATATGCGGCACTGCGCGCGAGGACGTAGAGAAACGACGAGAGCCTGTTCAGGTACGCTGGGAGGTCTCCTTCGCAAAACCCCGGCTTCTGCACGATGCAGAGTTTCACGAAACTCCGCTCAGCCCGCCGCGCCACCGTCCGAGCCACGTCGCAGAGCGCGCTCAGCTCACTTGCCCCCGGGACGATGAACGACTGCGGGAGCCGCACCTCCCGCTCAATCTGCTCGATGAGAAACTCGAGGCGCTCCAGGTGACCCCGCTTGACCCGCTTGTCCGCACCGGCAATCTGCGCCTGGGCGGTAAACAGCACCTCCTGAACTTCGCGCACCATGTCGTGCGTGTCGTCGTATCCCCCGCTTCTCATCTTCGCCCGGCAGAGTCCCATCACCGAGTTCAGCTCGTCAATATCCCCCAAGACCATCGTCGTCGGGGAATCCTTCGTCACTTCCCGGCTGCAGTTCCTTATTCTCGTCTTTCCCCCGTCACCCTTCCTCGTATAATGCATACGTCCTCAGCATACCTCCAAATCCCCCGAATATCCACATCGACCGAGACTGTGTCTTTTACTTGACTGTGACATTGAAACATTGTGAAACATGGTTTTTGCCCCTTTTTGCGTGTTTTTGATGGGAACTTAGTCCCAATTCGTGAAAAAATGTTTCTGCAGAAACATTTTATCCACAAGTTCTGACCGTTTCAGAGTGTTTTTTGCAGAAAATGTTTCTGCAGAAACATTTTCTGCAAAATTCCTTCATAAAAGTGTCACGACAGAAACATTTTTCCTCCATTTATGATATAATCAGACAAGAATCATGAGAAACTTGAAGTTTTCGGATGGTGGCATCTACCACATCTTCAACCGGGGCGTCGACAAGCGGGAGATATTTGATAACGATGCCGATCGCCTCCGCTTCATTTATACTACATTCCTCGTGAATAATGAGAGTCCTACATCCAACCTGGGGCGTGATTTCTCCCGGTTGAACCACTTGATTGAGACTAAGTTCCAATCGGTGGTACCGGTCGTGGAGATACTCGCATTCGTGCTGATGCCCAACCATTTCCATCTCGCCGTGCGGCAGGTGAGCGAGGGGGGTGTGAGCAAGTTTATGCAAAAGCTGGGGCTTGCGTACACGAACTATTTCAACAAGCGGAATGGGCGCTCGGGAGCACTTTTCGAAGCGACGTTTCGGGCGGTGCCGGTCACGACTGACGTGCAGCTCTACGAGCTTTTCTTCTACATCCACGCCGCGAATCCGCGGGCGCTCGTGGGAGACGCCGACCCGCTCTCGTTCGTGCGTTCGTACCGGTGGAGCAGTCTGCCTGACTATCTCGGGACCGGGAACTTTCCGCGTTTCACGGAGCGGGAGTTTTTCCACCGTGAAATCGGCGACCGGCGGAAGGTCGCCGCGGAGCTCGAGTCCTGGCTGCGCGCCAATCCGCGCCCGGTTGACATCGGACCATCCTGAGCGTATACTGACGTTATTGTGTGAATCCGCTCTTTGAGCGGATTTGTTTTTAGGCGTAACATAATCATATGGACTTGAAATCACTTGCCGTTGCGGTCGAACAGATTGCCGCCGACCGGGGCCTCGCTCCCGAGCGGGTCATCGAGGTCATCGAATCGGCGCTCGCGAGCGCATACAAAAAAGAATACCGGAAACGCTCCGAAGTCGTGCGCGCGACGTTTGATGCGGAAACCGGCGACACGAAATTCTTTCTCGTGAAGACCGTCGTTGACCCGTCGCAGGTACGGATGGAAGCGGCGGATGAAACTGAAGAACCCGCCGTCCTCACGGAAGGGGAGTTGCCGCGGTTCAATCCGGACCGGCATATCCTCCTCGAAGAGGCACGGCAGACGAAGCCGGACGCCGTGCCGGGCGAAGACCTGCTTTTCCCGCTTGAAGACCAGCAGGACTTCGGCCGCATCGCCGCGCAGACCGCGAAGCAGGTAATTCTGCAGAACATCCGCGACGCGGAGCGCGAATCGGTGCGTGCCGAGTTTGCCGATAAGGAGTGGCAGATTGTGAGCGGTGTCATCCAGCAGTACGAGCGCGGGCACGTGTATGTCGATCTCGGGCGCGCGAGCGGTGTCATGTTCCAAAACGAATGTATTCCCGGCGAGCGGTACCAACCGGGGCAGCGCATGCGGTTCCTCGTCATCGCGGTGCAGGAAGAGGAACACCGCCGGCCCGGCATCATCCTCTCGCGCGGGCATCCGCTCTTTGTGCAGAAGCTCTTCGAGCTCGAGGTGCCCGAAATCGGCGAAGGGGCGGTGGAGATAAAGAAGATTGCGCGGGAAGCCGGTTCGCGCACGAAGGTTGCCGTCGTGTCGCACGAGGAAGGCATCGACGCCGTCGGCGCCATGGTCGGGCAGCGGGGGAGCCGCATTATGGCCGTCATCAACGAACTCGGCAACGAGAAGATTGACGTCGTCGAGTGGAGCGACGACATCGCTGCATACATCGGCAACGCCCTGTCACCGGCGAAAGTGGCTGACGTCGAGACGCGCGAGCGGCGCGAAGCGCTTGTGCTCGTCCCCGAAGACCAGCTTTCCCTTGCCATTGGCCGGGGTGGGCAAAACGTCCGGCTGGCGGCGAAATTGACCGGCTGGAAGATCGACGTGCGCTCGGCGGCGCGTCCCGAGGAGCTGCAGGAGGGAGGCGTGGCGCATGCACCGGAAGCCGGAGTCGTGCAAGCCGAAGACGAATCGGAAGCAGAATCGGAAACAGAGTCGGAACGTGAAGATTAACTAACCGTCACCTTAATATATGTCACTGCAAGAATTGTTCATACTCAGTGCGACGTTCGTGGGGCTTGCGTTCGGAGGCGTACTTGCCGCCGTCATCGCCCGGACCAAGGTGGTCTCCGAGGACGTGCGGAAAATATCTTCGTACATCAGCGAAGGGGCGCGGGCCTTTTTGAAGAAAGAGTACGCCGTCATTGCGCCCTTCGTCGCCGTCATCGCCGCCGTCGCCGCGTTCGTTGACTGGCGGATGGCAATCGCGTTCCTCGGCGGCGCGTTTTTCTCGGCGCTCGCGGGAAACATCGGCATGCGCATCGCCACGTCCGCGAACGCGAAAACCGCCGCGGCCGCGAAGGAAAGTATCCAGAAGGGATTGCGCATCGCATTTTCGTCCGGCACCGTGATGGGACTCTGCGTCGTGTCACTCGGCCTCTTGGGTGTTAGCTTGCTCTATCTCGCGTTCCGCGACCCGCAGATTATTTACAGCTTCGGATTCGGCGCATCGCTCATCGCACTCTTCGCGCGCGTGGGCGGCGGTATTTACACCAAGGCGGCTGACGTCGGTGCCGACCTCGTCGGTAAGGTGGAACGGGGGATTCCTGAAGACGACCCGCGCAACCCTGCCGTCATCGCCGATAACGTCGGGGACAATGTCGGGGACGTCGCCGGCATGGGAGCCGACCTCTTCGAGAGCTACGTTGACTCCATCATCGCCGCCATGGTTCTCGGAGCGGCACTCGTCACCGCGGGCGGCAGCGCCGTCGTCTTCCCGATGATCATCGCTGCGCTCGGCATCTTCGCGAGCATCGCGGGAAACCTCGTGAGCTCCGCGTTCAAGAACCTGAAGCCGCACCTGACGCTGAACGTCGGTATCTGGTCCGCCGGCGCGCTCGTCGTCGGCGCGGCGTTTATCGCCACCACGCTTTTCTTCGATTCCCTGAACGTATTCTATGCGATTCTCACCGGGCTTGTCGCCGGCATCATCATCGGCTCGGTCACCGAGTATTACACCTCGGCCGACCATAAGCCGACCCGCGAGATTTCCGAAGCGTCGAACACCGGTGCGGGGACGAACGTCATCTCGGGGCTGGCGCTCGGTATGCTCTCCGTCGGCATACCGGTCATCGTCGTTTCCGCCGCCATTATCCTCTCGTACCACCTCGCCGGGCTCTACGGCGTCGCGATGGCCGCCGTCGGCATGCTTTCGACCCTGGGCATCACGCTCGCCGCCGACACGTACGGCCCGGTCGCTGACAACGCTGCCGGCATCGCCGAAATGGCGGGCCTGGGGCCCGAAACCCGCGCCCGCGCCGAGGAGCTCGACGCGGTCGGCAACACGACTGCTGCCATTGGCAAGGGGTTCGCCATCAGTTCGGCGGCGCTCACGGCCGTCGTCCTCGGCATCAGCTATGCGAAGGTTGCCGGTTTGGAAACGGTCAATCTCATCAATCCCACCGTGCTCGTCGGCGTCTTTATCGGCGGTCTGATGCCGTTCCTCTTTTCTGCGTTTTCCATGAAGGCGGTGGGAAAGGCGGCGTATGGCATCGTCTCGGAAGTCCGCCGGCAGTGGAAGGAAATCCCGGGGCTCATGGAGGGTACCGCCACGCCGGACTACACCCGGTGCGTATCCATCAGCACGCAGTCGGCGCTGAAGCAGATGGTCTTGCCGGGCCTCATCGCACTCGCCGCACCCGTCACCATCGGCATTCTTCTCGGCAAAGAGGCGCTCGGCGGATTCCTCGCCGGCGCGGTGGTTTCCGGTTTCATGCTCGCCATCCTCATGGCGAACTCGGGCGGCGCATGGGACAATGCCAAGAAATACATCGAAGCGGGCAACTACGGCGGGAAGGGGTCCGATGCGCACAAGGCGGCGGTTGTCGGAGACACCGTCGGCGACCCGTTCAAGGACACCGCTGGCCCGTCGCTCAACATTCTTATCAAGCTGCTTTCCATCATCTCGCTCATCATCGTTCCGTTTCTGTAAAGAGGGATTTTGCAGCTAAACGTGCAGCCCACTCGTCTCTGCAGCAGACCCGCGCAGGGCGAGCCCGAGCGTGAACGCGTCCCGCACGCGGGGCGGGACGACGTGTTCTGCGGAATGAGACGAAGTGGGCGGAAGGGGTCGTTGTCATTATGCCGCACCGCAGGTACACTGAACGATATATGGAAACGCGCTTCGACCACACGAGGGAACCGGAGCTGTATAATCAGTGGGAAGCGGGTGGGTATTTCTCCCCCGAGGGGTGCAGAGAGCGTGGCGTTGCGAAACCCGATGCGCTCCCTTTTTCAATCGTTCTCCCGCCGCCGAACGTGACGGGTGATTTGCACATCGGGCATGCGGCGATGCTCGCCATCGAGGACATTATCGTCCGCTACCATCGTATGCGGGGCGACCGCACCCTCTGGGTGCCGGGCACGGACCACGCCGCGATCGCCACGCAGGCGAAAGTGGAGCGCGAACTTTATGAAACGACCAAGACGACCCGATACGACCTCGGACGGGATGCGTTTCTGGAACGTGTCGAGCAGTTCGCCGCGGAAAGCCACGGGATAATCGTGAAACAAATCCGCGCCATGGGAGCGTCCCTCGACTGGGGGCGGGAAGCGTTCACACTCGATGACGAGCGGAGCATCGCCGTCCGTACCGCGTTCAAGCGGCTCTACGACGACGGCCTTATCTACCGCGGGACGCGCCTCGTCAACTGGGACCCGAAAGGTGGCACCACCGTCTCCGACGAAGAGGTGACGCACGAGGAACAGAACGGAACGCTGTACTATTTCAAGTATGCCGCCGATTTCCCCATCACAATCGCGACGACGCGTCCCGAAACGAAAGTGGGCGACACTGCCGTTGCGGTGAATCCGAACGACGCGCGGTATCGGCAGTACGTCGGCAAGGAATACGATGTGGACTTCATCGGCGTACCGCTCCATCTTACGATCGTCGCCGACGATGCGGTCGACCCGGCGTTCGGCACCGGCGCGGTCGGCGTCACTCCCGCACACAGCTTCGCCGACTGGGACATGGCAGAGCGGCACCACCTTCCCGTGCTCCAGGTCATCGACGAGCGGGGGGCTCTGATGGTCGGCGACGAGCGCCTGAAGGGGCTCGACATCCACCGCGCGCGGAAACACATCGTCGAGCGCCTCAAGGCGGCGGGGCTTTTTGGAAAGGAAGAGCCCATCACCCAGACGATCGCAAAAGCGGACCGGAGCGGCGGCATCATCGAGCCGCTCCCGAAGCTGCAGTGGTTCGTGAATGTGGTAAAGGAAGTGGATGGGAAATCGCTGAAGGACCGCATGCGCGAGGCGGTTGCGAGCGGGAATATCAAGATTCTCCCGGAACGGTTCGAAAAGGTGTATTTTCACTGGATCGACAACCTGCGCGACTGGTGCATCTCGCGGCAGATCTGGTACGGACATCGGATACCGGTGTGGTACCGCGGCGCGGAAATGTACGTCGGCATCGAGCCGCCTGCTGGCGATGGGTGGGGACAGGATCCCGACACGCTCGACACGTGGTTTTCGTCGGGCCTCTGGACGTTCTCAACGCTCGGATGGCCCGCGGAAACGAATGATTTGAAAACATACCATCCCACCACGCTGCTCGAGACCGGCTACGACATCCTCTTTTTCTGGGTGGCGCGGATGGTGCTCATGAGCACGTATCTCCTTCACGAAGTCCCGTTCCGGACGGTGTATCTGCACGGCATGGTACGCGATGCGAAGGGCAGGAAGATGAGCAAATCGCTCGGAAACGGCATCGACCCTCTGGATCTGGTCGGGAAATACGGCGCGGACGCGACGCGGCTCGCGCTCGTCATCGGCGTCGGCCCGGGAAGCGACATGAATCTGTCTGAGGATAAGATACGCGCCTATCGCAACTTCGGGACGAAGATCTGGAACGTCGGGAGGTTTCTTGCGATGCGGAGGCCGGAAGGTTTCACGGACGACGCGACGGCGGGGGACGCGCCCGCGTCCGTCGCCCGCGTGAGGGATGAAATCACGAAACACCTCGACGCCTACGAGCTGCACCTCGCCGCGGAGCAGGCGTACGACTATTTCTGGAACGAGTTCGCAAACGGGATGTTGGAAGCGCTCAAGCCGGATCTGCAGAGCGGGGATGCGGCGCGGGCGCGGGCGGCGTACGCGCAGCTCCGCGTCGTTTTCCGCGCATGTCTGAAGCTCCTCCATCCCTTCATGCCATTCGTCACCGAGGCGGTGTGGCAGGAACTCGGTCTCGGAGATGGTATGCTTATAGGAGAGCGATGGTAGTGCTCATATTCATCCTTGCCGTCCTTGCCGCGTTCATACCCGGTCTCTTGTGGCTTTTCTTGTTCCTGAAAGCCGACCGGCATCCCGAACCGAAATCGCTCCTCATCTACACCTTCGGCATCGGCATGGTGATGAGCATCCCCATCGTCGCGGCGCAGATGGCGAGTGAATGGTTCACGTCCCAGTTCACCCAGGGCATCCTCATTTCCATCTTTTCGCTCGCGTTCATCGAGGAGGTGTTCAAATGGGTCGCGGCATACCTCGCGGTGCGGAACAATCCCGCCTTTGACGAGCCGGTTGACGCCATGGTGTACCTCGTCACGGCGGCGCTCGGGCTCGCGACCATCGAAAACTTTTTCGTGCTTTCTTACGTGCTCGGCATGGGCGGCATCGGCGCGCTCGGAGGCGTTCTTGACATCACCGTGCTCCGCTTCGTCGGCGCGACGTTTCTGCACGCCGTCTCGAGCGGTCTCGTCGGCTACTTCTGGGCGAACGGGAGACTCGCTAAGGGACTTGTCATCGGGACGGTCGTGCACGGCGTCTTTAACTATCTCGTGCTCGTCTTCCAGACGCAAAACCTCCTTCTCGTGCCGACGCTCTTCCTCATCGGGGCGAGTTTCGTGGTATTCAAGGACTTCCAGCGGCTGGCGCTCAAGTGACCTTGCCGCGCCGGCCCGTTGTGCTATACTGAATCCATTAGTACATTATCCGACAACGACGTCTCCCCTATACGGGAGATTTTTCATAGAGAGGTTATCTGGGTCGTCGGGCTGGCGCTCGTCATCGGAGGCGTAGGGCTCGGCGTTCCCGACGGCGTCCCGGCGAGCGCGTCCCTCGCGCTCGCGCTCGGCGGCCCCGCTTTCTATGACGCCCCCGCGGCGGCAACTCCTTCCTATGCGTACGCCGCCGCGCCCCGCGCCGTCGCGGAGCCGAAGAGCGAGGATATCAAGCCGCTCTTCATCGGGGAAAGCGGCGCAGCCGTCGGCGCCGCAGAGCCGGCGAGTAACGTCATCCCCCTGCGGCACGGCTTGAAGAAATATAAGGTGCAGGACGGCGACACGCTCTCTGGCATCGCCGCGGGTTTCGGCATCTCGCTCAATACCATCACGTGGGCGAATCCGGAGACGCGCACGGCCGCTCTTCATCCCGGTCAGGAACTCACCATACTTCCCGTGACCGGGTTTTTGTATACGCTGGAGGAGGGCGACACGCTCGAGGACCTGGCGGCGCGATACGGCGTGAGCGAAGCGCTCATCATCAAATACAACCCCACCTATCCGGCACTGCTCGCCTCGCCGGGAGAACAACTCGTCCTGCCGCACGCCGAACCGGTGAACACGTGGGCGTATCTACAGAGTGCCGCGCAACGGCTGCCGAAACTAGATGACTACTTCGCGCTGCCCGCCCGAGGATGGAACTGGGGCAAGCTTCATTACGACAACGCCGTTGACATCGCCGCCAAATGCGGCGACCCCGTCTACGCCGCCGCCGAAGGCATCGTCGAGGAAGAGTCGTCGGGCAACTATTGGAACGAGGGATACGGGAACTACGTCGTCGTCCGCCACGCGAACGGGACGGAAACGAAATACGCCCACACGTTGAAGAACCTGGTCTCTGTCGGTGACTACGTCCTGCAGGGCGAGGAAATTGCGCTCATCGGCAACACCGGCAACGTGAGCGGGCCGACCGGCTGCCACCTCCATTTCGAAGTGCACGGGGCGCAAAATCCGTTTGCGGCGCCGTAACGTTACGTCTTTCGGCGTTTCCCGTGGAACGCCTTGTGGATTTCTTTCAACTTCTTGTTCGTGAGGTGCGTGTATACCTGCGTCGTTGAGACGTCGGCGTGACCGAGGAGCTCCTGCACGGAGCGCAGGTCGGCGCCGTTTATCAGTAAATCGGTGGCGAAGAGGTGCCGGAGCGTGTGCGGGTGGACGCTCGAGCGCGCGATGCCGGCGCGCGCCGCCGCGCGGGTCGTGAGCCGCTCAACCGCCCGCGGCGTGATGCGGCCGATGACGTTCCCTTTCCTGTCCAGGCTCACGAAGAGCGCCTCGTCGGCGTCGGTGCGGGCGTCAAGATACGCCTTGAGTGCGTCTCGGGCGTCGTCTGAGACGAAGACAACCCGCACCTTGCCGCCTTTCCCCCGCACGGAGAACTCGCCGCGGGACAGGTCCATGAAGCGGTCCAGCGAGCACAGCTCGGACACCCGCAGTCCCGTCGAGAAGAGGAACTCAAGTACCGCCTTGTCCCGCGCCGCGCGGAGCGGCGGCTCGTCCCGGGCCGGTGTGGCAAGGAGCCGCTCGAGCTCCCGGTCGTCGGGGATTTCAATGTCGCTCCGCTCCGTCCGGGGAAGCTCTATCTTCTCGGGGGAGAGGGACGGGATGTCGCGCTTCACGAGATACCGGAGGAACGCGCGGAGCGCGATGAGGTAATAGTTTTGGGTTAGTTTTTTGAGGTCTCGGCGGGCGAGCGCGATGCGATACCGGCGCACCAGTTCCCCGTCGATGTCCGCGGGCGACGTCGCGCCGGTCGCTTTGACGAAATCGCGCAGGCGGCGCGCATAGGTGAGCCGCGTCCGCGGCGAGCGGTTTTTCTCTATCTCGAGATAGTCGAGGAATTCTTCAATTCGCCGTTGCAGCTGGGTCATCAATCCCGTTCGCGGCAGGAAAGACACCGGATCGCCGAAGGATTCTGCTTCAGGAAATCGAACGGAATGTCCGCGCCGCATTCCTCGCAGACGCCATAGTTCCCGGATTGGATGCGGGCAAGCGCTTCGTCGATGCGGTTCAGGTGGCCCTTCAGCGCCTGCGACACGCCGAGATAGTTCGCGTATTCTTCCGACTCGTCCGTCTCCTCGTCTCCCGAATCGACGTCGCTGCCGAAGTCCAGGCTTTTCTCATATCCCTTCAGGAGCCCGAGTATCTCCTCGCGCTTCTCTTCAAGGGCGGTTTTCAGCTCTTTGATTTGTTGCTCTCCCAGTGCCATACGGATAGTATTATAGCACCGATGCCCAGTAAAACTACACCGATATCCAAAGGATGGGCATCATAACGCAGACATTATGGACAA
Source organism: uncultured Candidatus Saccharibacteria bacterium (assembly GCA_964476325.1). Lineage (GTDB taxonomy): Bacteria > Patescibacteriota > Minisyncoccia > UBA6257 > GWB1-50-10 > GWA1-54-12. The sequence goes on from CAYYYM010000001.1 coordinate 25,722, forward strand.
ACCGTATACAAGGTCAAGAACTTCTCATACCGCCCGTAGCTTTATGCTATCGGTGTAGTTTTACCGGGCGATGCGAGTACTTGCCATAGAAACGTCCTGCGACGAGACCGCGCTCGCGCTCGTGAATTTCTCCTGTGGAGAGGAAGGGTGTGACATCGCTATCGAGGCCGAGGAGGTGGCGTCGCAGGTAGCGCTCCACCGCCCCTACGGCGGCGTCGTTCCGAACGTCGCCAAGCGCGAGCACGAGCGGAATCTGCCCGTTCTCTTCGAGCGCATTTCCGGCCGCGCCGGGTTTGACCCGAGGTCCGTCGACACGGTAGCGGTGACGGTGGGGCCGGGACTCGACCCGGCGCTCTGGGCGGGCATCACGTTTGCCGAAGAACTGCACAGGAAGCGTTTCCCACACGCGCGACTCGTCGGCGCGAACCACCTCGAGGGGCATCTGTACAGCTTTCTTTTGTCGGACTCTTTGAAGGGAACTAAGTTGCCGCTCACCGGTGATTGGGACTTAGTTCCCTTCAAGAATGTATTCCCCGCGGTTCACCTCCTCGTCTCCGGCGGGCACACGATGCTCGTCCTCATGCGCGGCGTGAAAGAACGCACCGTGCTCGGCGAGACGCGCGACGACGCAGTCGGGGAAGCGTTCGACAAGGTGGCGCGCCTCCTGGGACTCCCGTATCCCGGGGGACCCGAGATAGAGCGTCTTGCCTCGGCGTACCGAAAACCGCCGTCAATATCGTTCCCGGAGCCGATGGCGCACTCGGGGGACTACGATTTCAGCTACTCGGGGCTCAAAACCGCCGTCCGGTACTATCTCCGCGGACATCCGGGCGCGGACGTATCGGAGATTGCGCACGCGTTCCAGGAAGCGGCGTTCGCGCCGCTTGTCCTGAAAGCGAAGCGCGCGCTCGAGGAGTACGGCGCGGCATCACTTATGCTCTCCGGCGGCGTGGCGGCGAATCATGCGCTTCAGGAAACATTGAAAGAACTCTGCTCCGACGAGTGTCGTTTCTTCGTCGCGCCCCTGCGGTACAATACAGACAACGCGACGATGATTACCATCGCTGCGTACGTCAACAGAATGGGGTACGAACTCCGTTCGCAGCCGAATCTCAGTTTGTAGCGACTTTCACCTTCTTGCCCTTCTTCTTCGATTTGAGGAGCGGCATCCGAATCGTGAGAATGCCGTTTTCAAAGCTTGCCTTGGACGCGTCGGGGTCGATTTCTTCGGGGAGAATCACCATCCGCGAGAACGTGCCCCAGAAGCACTCCTGATAGTAGTAGTCCCGGTCGCTCACCGATTTCGAGCGTTCCCGTTCCCCCCGTATCTCGACGGCGTCGCGCTTGATATTCACGTCCAGGTCCGTGTCCGGGTCGATGCCCGCGATGGCCGACTCTATCACGATGTCGTCACCGTCGCGATACACGTCGACGGTGAGCTGGCCGTCGCCCGTTATCTTGTCGTCCTCCTTCTTCTCCGCGCCATCCGCGTCCTTCGCTTTCGAGAGCTCCTTGAAAATATCTCCGCCCCGGTCCGTATGTTTTTCCTTTCTCCTCAACATATGAATAGTATACCATACTTGCCATGGCGCGGGCGCGGTGATAGGGTATCGGCAGCTCATGAGAGTTACATAAATCTGAAAAGGAGGCAGTTATGACTGTAGAAAACGAAGTGCCGGTCGTACGGTACAAGCCGTATGAAAAACGGACGCCGGATGTGCAATACCGCGAGTTGCTTACGCGGCTCAAACTCCATCCTCTGATTGTCGGTAGGAGCCCCCAGGGCGTTACTACCCGGACAGTCATTGGTCACACGATGCGTTTCGACCTTGGAAACGGCTTTCCACTCATCGTCGAGCGTGATCTCGCAGGTGGGACCCGTTCCGTCTTCAGACAGGCGCTCGGGGAAATCTGCGCGTTCTTGAACGGTGCCGATACCCAGGAAAAGCTTGAACAATTCGGATGTAATTGGTGGAAATCATGGACAACCTCGGAGTATCTGGAGCACTGTCATCTCCCGCTCAAACCGGGAGAACTCGGACCCGGTTCGTACGGTCCGGCGCTCCGTCGGTTCCCGACCGCAGACGGCGGCACGTTTGACCAGATACAAAACTATCTTATCGAACAAATTGACGAATTGCCGTATCTGCGGACGCATCATGTCACCACATGGATCCCGCAGTACAACGTGCGAGGCGAGGGGAAACAGCGACAGGTTGCCGTTGCGCCATGTCACGGCGATGTGTACCTAACAATTGACGAACAGCGCCGCGAACTCTGGCTTACGCATGTCCAGCGAAGCGCCGACGTCCCGGTCGGGCTTGTGGCGAACCTTATTCAGTATGGAGCACTCGCCCTGATGCTCGCGCAGATTCATCGCCTTACCGCGCGCGGACTGGCATACTTCATCGTGAACGCGCATCTCTACGACGGCGAGGAGGAAAGCCAACTTCCGCAGGTGAACGAGATGCTGACGACAACGCCGGTTCCATTACCGACCGTGATGCTCGACCCGACCGTCGACAATCTCTTTGATTTCCGGGCCGAACATTTCACCGTCGAGGATTATCATCCGCAACTCGGGAGGACGCGCATATGGACACCCGTGTGACGCAGGTAAATCTCGGGAACGCCCGCACAGGCGACCAGCGCGAAGCGATGGAGCGAATTCGGATGCGCAATGAGTGTCCCTTCTGCTGGGAAAATCTGCAGAAGGAGCATCGGCAGCCCATTTTGTACCAGGGACCCCATTGGCTCGTCACACCGAACCAATGGCCGTATCCGGAAGCCGAGATGCACCTTCTCATCATCTCGCGAGAACATGTGGAGGATCCTTTCTCGCTTCCTCTGCATGCCTTTTCTGACCTCCGTTCCGTCTTGCGGTGGATGCGCCGGGAACTCGGTCTCGAGGGCGGCGGGTTATGCGTTCGCTTCGGCGACTTCTGCTACAACGGCGCGACCGTTCGCCATCTGCACTGGCATCTCCTCGTGCCGCGAAAACCGGACGAAGCAGGATATGAGCCGATACGTTTCTTTATCGGCGGACAAACAAAGAAGCCCCCACCTCCTTGAGAGGTTGGGGCTTTTCTTATTCCACGCGGACGATTTCCATATGGGCGCTCCGAAGAACCTCAAGTGCGTCCAGTCTGCTGTATCCGGTCGTGAAATACAACCGTTTGATGCCGCTTCGCGCGAGAAGTCGCGCGCAGGGAGGACAGGGAAACGTCGTAACGAAGAGTTCCGCTCCCTCGAGCGATGTTCCTTGTCTCGCCATCGCGGCGATGAGTGCCGCCTCCGCGTGTTCCGCTGTGCAGAGTTCGATATGCTCACCGGCATCGAAACTCGCGCGCGGGTCTCCGAAGATGTACGGCGCCTCACTGTTCGGAAAATGTTCATTGTGCGCAATGGCGAGTAACGTGCCGTCGCGCACGATAGCGGCGCCGATGTGTCGCCACCAATCCGAACTTCTTTCCGCTTCCGTTTCCGCAATGTTCATCATGCGCGCGACGAGCCCTCTTCTCGGCACGACGCGGTCGGCCGGAACATCCCGTTCCAGAACGGCGCGGCTCTTGTCCCATCTGAGAAACACCGTGTCCCGCGTGACCTCCACGCCGTACGGAACGAGATATTTCTCCGCAACGAGACGTGAGATGTCTTCGTCGGGCATCACGGCTTCCGTCAGACCGGTTTTCACGAGGTATTCCAGTGCACCGGCGTTCACGAACGAGATGTCACGCTCGGGTACTTCGCCGCGCCGGAAACAGTGTATGCCGGTAAGTGCCGCAAGTGTATCCCCCGGCGCAAGCGCCCGCAGGTCGCGCTCGAGGTGTAGCTCGCCGAACTCTTCGAGTAGTGAACGCTCCAGGATGTAGAGTGGGACGCCCGGATACCGGTTGAGGAAGTTGAGATACCCTTGGTGCAGGGCGGGGATGTAGGCGATAATCGCTTTCATACCGCTCCTCCCTCCCGTTTCACGTTCTCGAAGCACATCGCGAAACCCTGGAGTTCTTGCTGCGTTTTCTCGATGAGCGGGAGGATGATTTTTATCATGTGGTCGTACCTTCTGCTCAGATCTTCCGCGACCGAGACCATCGCGAGCCGGAGTTTCGCGCTCGTCGACGTCGTTGCCTGCGATTCCATCTCGATGACGTGCCCGCAGAGTTCCTCGTACTTTTCCCGCCGCTCCGGCGGGACGTTGACCCGCTTGGAGATGATGAGCACATCGGGTCTCACCGCCTCCATCAGGTTCCATTGCGCGATTTCCTCACGCGCAAGTGTCACGAGGTCGACGGTTTCCATGGCGCACATCATCTCGGCCCGCTCAAGCTCGGGTACGAGCGGTCTTCCTTCTCCTTTGCGCCTTTTGACTGATTCGTCGGTGTCAATGCCGACGACCATGACGACGTTCGGATTCTCGAGAAGCTCCGCGGTCCTGCGTCGCGCCTGGTCGAGGTACCGATGGTGACCGATGTGAAGCCAGTCGAACGTTCCCGATGTCAGGACGACACAATAGCCGAGTTCCCGATATGCCCGAACTTTTCGCGCGAGCGTTTCGTCGTCTTCCACGAACTTCTTCCCGAACGCGGCGCTCGTTTCCAATACTGCTTCATCCATTACCTTCTCCTTTTTCCCCGCGTCCGACAGAGGGCGTTTGGGGGATGAAAAAAATCTACCCCCACTCTACTCGCGGGGTGGGGGAGGGTCAAGCATGCGGACGCGGTCAGGATTTCCGCTTCGGAATCGCCATGAGGAGCTTCCGCTCCTTGTCGAGGTCGGTGAAGGTGTCGGTCGCTTCGATGAGTTTCGCCGACGTGGTCTTGCCGAAGGCGCACACTTCCACTTGTTTGCCCATGCCCCAGCGGAGATACTCGACGAGCGGGACGAAATCGCCGTCGCCCGTGATGAGTATCACGACGTCGAGGAGGGGGGTCATACGAATCGCGTCAACCGCGAGACCGACATCCCAGTCCGCCTTCTTCGCGCCGCTCGCGTACACCTGCAAATCCTTCACGCGGAGTTCCATCCCCGCTTTCTGGAGGGCGTCGAAGAACGACTGCTCGCCCGGAACGACATCGCTCTTTACTACATACGCGACCGCACGGATGAGCGTGCGGTCCTTGACGACTTCCTTGATAAGTTTTTCGAAGTTAACCCGGGAGCTGTAGAGATGCTTCGCAGAATGGTAGATATTCTGCACGTCGAAGAATATGCCGACGCGTTGTGAAGGGGTTTCTATCATGCTGAACGCTCAAGATAGCGCTTCAAGCGGCGCCGCTTGCCGATCATAAGGAGTAGTCCCCGGCGGGAGTGGCGGTCTTTCGGGTGCAGCTTCAGGTGCTCGGCGAGCGTGTCGATGCGCTTATCCAAGAGTCCCACCTGCACCTCGACGGAACCGGTGTCCCGGTCGTGTGTGCGGCTTTCCTTGATGGCCTGTTCCTTTTCGTCTTTTGACAACGACATTTATATACCATACTATAGGCAGGACACTTATGCAAGATTTGCACCGGAAGCTTTTTGAAACCGACATCGCGGGCGCGAAGGTCACGCTTGAGGTTTCCGACCTCGCCAAGCAGGCGAACGGCGCCGTCCTCGGCACGTATGGGGAGACGGTCGTCCTCGCGACTGTCGTCCAGAGCCGGGAGCGGGCGGAGAAGGACTTCTTCCCGCTCACCGTCGACTATGAAGAGCGCTTTTACGCCATCGGCAAGATTTTGGGCAGCCGGTACGTGCGGCGGGAAGGCAGGCCGTCTCCCGAGGCGACGCTCTCGGCGCGGCGCATCGACCGGATCATCCGGCCGCTTTTCGACCAGAGTTTCCGCTATGAGGTGCACGTCGTCGTGACGGTCCTCGCCTATGACGGCGAGCACGACCCGAACACCATCGCGCTCATCGCGACAAGCGCCGCGCTCGGCATTTCCGACATTCCATGGAACGGTCCCGTCGGCTGCTTCGAGCGCGTCTCCGCCGACGAGGGGGGAGCGGAGCGGCGCCTCTCCTTCGCCGGACCGAAGGGGCTCGTCAACATGATTGAGTTCGAGGGACGGGAGGTTCCCGAGGAAGAGCTTATCGGGTACTTCGAGGAAGCGCAGCGGGAAATCGACCGGCTCGCGACATTTCAGGAAACCATCATCGGGAAGGCGGGGAAGGAGAAGCGGACCTTCGAGCGCACGGAGCTCGACGAAGAAACGAAGCAGATTGTCACGGACACGCTTTCTTTCATCGACGACCCCGACGCGGCCGTTCTTCACCTCATTACCGCGCTCCGGGAGAAGGAGAAGCCAGCGGAGGTTATTGACGCCGCGCTGACGGCATTTGAAGACGAAGCGGCGCACTCGCTCGCCACACTGGCGCTCACGGAGGGGAAGCGCGCTGACGGGCGGCAGATGGACGAGGTGCGGGAGCTCTACGCCGAGACGGGACTCCTCGCGCGCACGCACGGTTCCGCGGTCTTCGCGCGCGGGGATACGCACGTACTCTCCGTGACGACGCTCGCCCCGATTTCCGACGCGCTCATCACCGAAAGCATCGAGCATATCGGGAAGCAGCGGTTCCTGCTCCACTACAATTTCCCCAGTTTTTCCACAGGCGAAGTCGGGAGGGGGCGCAGCACGAGCCGACGGGAAATCGGGCATGGTAATTTGGCCTGGAGTGCACTCCATCCGCTCATCCCGGCATTCGAGGAGTTCCCCTACACCATCCGCGCCGTTGCCGAGACGCTCTCTTCGAACGGCTCTTCATCTATGGCGACAGTCTGCGCCACGTCGCTTTCCCTCATGGATGCCGGCGTGCCGCTCCCGGAGCACGTCGCCGGCATCGCGATGGGCTTCCTCGAGGACCGGAAGAGCGGGAAGCGGGTCATTCTCACAGACATCCAGGGCCCCGAAGACCACTACGGCTTTATGGACCTGAAGGTGGCGGGCACCACGCGCGGCATCACCGCCATCCAGATGGACACGAAGGTCCCGGGTATCGACCGGGAACTCTTCGCCGCGGCGCTCCCGCGGGCCCGCGCGGCGCGCCTCACTATCCTGGAGCTTCTCACGCGCACGCTCCCGCAGCACCGTCCCGAGCTCTCCCCCTACGCACCCATCATTATGATGACCTCCGTCCCGCAGGACCGCATCGGCGAAATCATCGGCCCCGGCGGGCGCACCATCAACCGCATCGGAGAGGAAGCCGGCAACGACACGCGGGTTGATATCGAGGAAGACGGCACCGTCTCCGTCTCCGGCATGAACCGCGCCTCGGTACAGAAAGCAATCGACACCGTCACGTCGATGGTCCGCGAGTACCAGGTGGGAGACGTCGTCGAGGGAACCGTCGTGCGCCTCCTGGACTTCGGCGCCATCGTCGACCTCGGCGGCAACCAGTCCGGCATGATTCACGTTTCGGAGATGGCCGATACGTACGTGGAACACGTTTCTGATATACTAAAAGAGGGGGATCATGTTCGCGCAAAAGTCATAAAGGTCGACCGCGACAATGATAAAATAGGACTGTCACTAAAAAACGTACCGAACTAATGGATGACCAGAAACTGAATGACCTTGGCGTGCGAACCATGGAGTCGGACAAGAACTCCATCACCGAGCAGGGCGGCGGCGCGCCGAAGCCCTACACACCTTCGATGAACGCATCCCAGCCGGAACCGGAACGGACGGCGCCGGAAGGAGAGAACGTACCGGCAGACCTCGGGCGCGTCCCGTCAAGCATGCCGGTCGCCGCACCGGGACCTTCCGTCAATCCGCCGTCGGACGGGTATATGCCGCCCACGGGCGGCAGCACGCCGACTTCCCTCGGAGGCAGCCCCAAGCAGCCGGTTCCGCCGGAAGACCTGAACGGCATGCCGAAGAAGAAAAGTATGTTCCCGGTACTCGTCGGACTCATCGCCGTTCTCGTCATTGGCGCTGTCGTGTATTTCTTCATTATTCCCGCACTCTCGGGCGGCGAGACGGAAACGCCCGCCGTTTCGGAAAGCTTACCGCAGGAATCTGATACCCAGCAGCCGGGAGGTGAACCGACGATACCGGCCGGCGCATCCGACGCACTCGTCCCGCCTGCCGAAACGACCGAGGTTCCCACCTCGACCGAGCCGGAGGCCCCGGCGGAAACGCCCGCCGCGCCTTCGCACCTTTCCCTGTTTGGCACACCGCCTGACAGCACGCAGGACGTCGTCATCACCGGCGCGGAACAGCCAGCGGGGCTCCTGCAGCGGCTCATGCTCGCTGAAACGCAGGTACCGCTCTTCCGGGAAATCGTGCTGATGGACGACAACGGGAATTTTGTTCCGTTTGCGAGCATCGCGACGCGCTTCGCGCCGAACGTCTTTACGACCGAAGTCGGCGATTATTTCCAGCCGGACGCCACGTATTACACATACACGGATGATAGCGGCACGTGGTTCGGCCTCGCGGCGCAGCTGAAGTCGGACGTCGACCTGCAAACCGCGAAATCGGCGGTTGCGGCGTTTGAATCGCAGCTCGCCGACATCAAGCGGTTCTTCTCCGCCGACGTCGGAGACCCCAGCGCGTGGAAGGACGGCGGCGCAGGCAGCGTCACCGGCAGGTACGTCACGTTCGGCGAAACGAACGCGGCGTTCAACTACGGCTGGTCGGGGAGGACGCTCCTCATCGCCACGTCGTACAATGCGTACAAGGGAGCGGCGAACAGGCTGTAACGAACCATGGTGATACCGGTCTTATTCGCATTCCAGGACACGGCGCTTCTCATCGCGCGTCTTGCGCTTGCCGCCGTGTTCCTGGGGCGCCTCGAGCGGGGAAATGCGAAACGCATCGCGCTCTTCGCGGTGCGGGGACTTGTCCTCGTCCCCGTCGTCGTGGGCATCGGCGTACAGGCCGCATCGCTTTTTATCTTCGTCTGGAGCGCGGTGACGCTTATCATCCGCATCGTCAGGCGCGGCGACGGGTGGCAGGAAGCGCTCCTGCTCCTCGCGCTCGCCGGCATACTCATGACGAGCGGTGGCGGGCGCATCGCACTCGGTGAATGGTAGAGTTCGTCACAGACGCCATTGTTCTCGGCAAGCGAATCTCGGGCGAACGGGATTCGCTTGTTTCGCTCTTCACGCCCCGCGACGGCGTCGTTCCGACGCTCGTCGCCGCCGGGACGAATATCACGTCCAAACTCACGCCGTACCTCAACACGCTCTCCTACGTCACCGCGCGCATCGTCGGGAAGAATAACTACCGGCTCGCAGGAGTCATGGAGGCGCGCGAAAGCTGCCGGACGGAGCAGCCGTCGCTTCCCGAGCTTCTCCGCGCGGCGCATCTCATGCGGGAACTGCTGCCACCCTTCGTCCCCGAGCCGGCGCTGTGGGACTTTTTCCGCGGCGCGGTTCTCGGCGGCGATTCCCGTCCGGCGACGGACCCGACCGGCGAAGTGCTGCGGCGGCTCGGCTACGACCCGCAGTTCGCGAGCTGCTGCATCTGCGGTGCGCCGGCGAGCGTCTTTGCAGCCGACGACGCAACGTTTTATTGTAATATACATGGCAAAACGCACGCACGCGAAACAACCTCATATCCTTTCCGTTCTGACTCGGGTCATCATCGGCCTTAGCGCGCTCACCGTCGCGCTCGTCGCCGGTGCGGCGTACCTCGTTTTCAAAAACGCTCCCGCGCGCGACGTCACGGTCGACTTTTCGTACGATGAGCCTGCTTACGTCGGCGCTCCCTTCGACGTCATGCTCTTTATCCAAAACAACACCGGCCAGCTGCTCAAGGACGTCTCGCTGCAGGTGCCGGAGCGTAAGGACCTTTCCGTCCTGAGCGGCACGACCGAACCCGTCGGCGAAATCGGCGCGGGTGTCCTCGTGAAGCGGACCATCCGCGTCATCGCCGCCCCGCGGGAAAAAGGAGGTGCCGAGTATCGCCTCACGGCGGAACTCTCGTACCGGATCGGGGAAGGGGATTTTGAACAAACGTACTCTCACGCCCTCACCGTCGGCGCCGCCGCGCTTGACGTGAGCGTCACGGCACCTCCCCAGGTGGTGAGCGGTTCCGAGTTCGACGTCACGCTCCGTTACGAAAATGTTTCCGACATCGACATACCCGGCGTGTCCGTGGAGCTCGAGAAGCCGTCTGAATTCACGGTTACGCACACGTCGGCAGGCGGCTCCTGGGATATCGGCGACGTTCCGGCCGCGGCGGACGGCACGTTTTCCTTCAGTGGATTCTGGTACGACGCCGATTCGTCCGGCGTGCCGCCGGCGCTCACCGTCACCCTGCATTCGCATCTCGGCACGGAGGCGTATCCGCTTGCGACTCACGACATACCGCTGCAGGTGAGCGCGTCGCCGCTCTCGCTCTCTGTCGCAAGCGACGCAGGGACCGTCGCGCGGGCCGGCGACACGATTACCTACACCGTGAGCTACTACAACCAGAGCGGCATCGCGCTGCGTGACGTGACGCTCACTGCGAACCTCATCGGCGAGATGTTCCGCCTGAGCTCCGCCGTTTCAAACGGCTATTTCGATGCAGAGCAGGGGCAGTTCCGGTGGGACAAGCGGAACATTCCCGCATTCGAGCTCCTGCCGCCGGGGAGCCGCGGTGCGGTCGAGATACGGGCGCCGCTGCGCTCCGATTTTCCCATCCGCCGCCTGAGCGACAAGAACTTTGCGGCTAAGCTCGAGGCGCGCATCACGTCGCCCACGACGCCGTACTACGTCCACGCGAACGAGCTCTCGTCGGTCGTGCAGTATACGGTGCATATCACGGGCGAGGTGCGCCTCTCCGCCGCGGGCTACTACCGCGATGCCGCAAGCGGCATCGCGAACCAGGGCGTCTTTCCGCCGCGGGTCGGCGAAGCGACGCAATACACGATTCATTGGAAACTCAAGAACTATTCCACCGATGTGCGGAACGTCGTCGTACGCGCCAAGCTTCCCGACAACGCGACGTTTACCGGTACGGCGAAGCAGACGGACGGGGAAGCGCCGTCGTACGACGCCGGCACGGGCGAGGTGGTGTGGAACGTGGGGGACTTGGCCGCAACGCGGGGTGTTTTAGACGCGCCGCCTGAAGCCGTTTTCCAGGTTTCAGCGACGCCGGACGCGTCCATGCGCGGTTCGTACGAGCTGCTCCTCTACCAGACGCGCCTCACGGCCGAAGACGTCTTCACCGGCACGGCGCTCTCCGACACGGCCGATTCGCTCACGACGCGGCTTCCGAGCGATGCGACGGTATCACTCACGGAGGGGGTTGTGCAATAATCTTTACGTTCCGTCCGTTTCCGTCTATCATCCCTTATATATGAGTATATTGGAGAATATCACGGCGCTTGCGAAGCGCCGGGGGTTCATCTATCCCGGGAGTGAGCTCTACGGGGGTCTCGGCGGCACGTGGGACTACGGCCCCCTGGGCGTCGAGCTGAAAAACAACATCAAACAGGAGTTCTGGCGCTCCATGGTCCAGCTCCGTGACGACGTCGTCGGTCTTGACACCGCCATTTTCATGAACCCGAAGGTATGGGAAGCGTCGGGCCACGTGGAGGCGTTCACCGACCCGCTTACCGAGTGCAAGCAGTGCAAGCGCCGGTTCCGTGCAGACCATATCAAGGACACATGCCCTGTATGCGGCGGGGAGCTGGGGGAACCGAAGCGGTTCAACCTCCTCGTCGAAGCCGGGCTCGGCGCCGTGGAAGGCGCGAAGCAGAAGGTGTTTCTCCGCGGAGAAATCACGCAAGGTGTACACGTGAATTTCAAGAACGTCCTAGACTCGTCCCGCGTGCAGATTCCATTCGGCATCGCGCAAATCGGCAAGGCGTTCCGCAACGAAATCACGCCGGGACAGCTCACGTTTCGCTCGCGCGAGTTCGAGCAGATGGAGCTCCAGTTTTACATCAAACCCGACGCGAAGGAATCCAAAAAGTGGTACGGCTACTGGAAAGTGGAACGTATGAACTGGTACTTGTCTCTGGGCTTCACAAAGCAGCATCTCCGCTTCCGGCAGCACGAAAAAGAGGAGCGGGCGCACTACGCGAGAGACGCGTGGGATATTGAATATGATTTTTCCTCCGGCGGAGACCACGAATGGAAGGAACTTGAAGGTGTACATCATCGGGGCGACTGGGACTTAAAACGACACGAAGAATACTCGGGCGTCGATTTGCACTATACCGACCCCGAGACGGGAGAGAAATATCTCCCCTGGATCATCGAGACCTCGGGCGGCGTGGACCGGGCGGCACTCTTCTTCCTCGCCGATGCGTATACGGAAGAGAATGACCGGACGGTCCTGAAGCTGCACCCGAAACTCGCTCCCTACAAAGTCGCCGTTTTCCCGCTTCTCGCAAACAAGCCGGAACTGGTGAAAAAGGCGCATGATGTCTATGACTCCCTGAAACCGCGTTTTATGACTGCGTGGGATGACCGGGGAAACATCGGCAAGCGATACCGCGCGCAGGACGAGGCGGGGACGCCGTTTACCGTGACCGTTGACTTTGACTCGCTTGAGCACGACGATGTGACGGTGCGGGACCGGGACAGTATGGAGCAGGAACGGGTTGGTATATCCGAGCTGGGGAGTTATCTGGAGCAAAAACTCGCGTGAACAATTTTGAAACCTACAAAATGAGCAACGGCATCGAGGTCATCCTCGTGCCGATGCCGCAGAGTCCCGCAACGACGGTTATGGTGACCGTCAAGGTTGGCTCTAAATATGAGACGAAGGAGATTTCGGGTCTTTCGCATTTCCTCGAACATATGGCGTTCAAGGGGACGGTGAAACGACCGCGGCCGGGCGATATCGCGGAAGAGCTTGACGGTTTGGGCGCCCGCTACAACGCGTTCACCGCCCAAGAATCAACCGCATACTACGCGAAAGCAAGAAACGCGCTCGCTCCACGGCTCATTGAAATCGTCTCCGACCTCTACCTCCACCCAACGTTTCCCGAAGCCGAGCTCGAGAAAGAACGCGGCGTCATCATCGAAGAAATTAACATGTATGAAGATATCCCGATGCGGAAGGTTGAGGAGTCCTTTTACCATCTCCTTTACGGCGACCAGCCGGCGGGGTGGAGTATCGCGGGGAGGAAAGAGGTCGTCGGGAGTATGAAGCGCAACGAATTTATCGCGTACCGCACCACGCATTACGTTTCGGGAAACACCATCGTCACCGTCGCGGGTGGCTACGACCCACAGGCGATTCGCGGACTTCTCGAGGAAGCGTTCGCGGCCGTTCCCCGGGCTCCCGAGACGCCACTGCCGCCCGTCGTGGAGCAGCAGAGCGCGCCGTGTACTTCCTTCGAGAACAAATCGTCCGACCAGGCGCACCTTGTCATCGGATTCCGCGCGTTCAGCGTGCATGACGAGCGGAAATACGCCCTCATGGTGCTTGCGGATATCCTGGGCGGCGGCATGAGTTCCCGGCTCTTCACCAAACTGCGGGACGATATGGGCGTCGCTTACTATGTGCACGCCGACGATGACCTTACGACAAACAGCGGTATCATTGCGGCGGATGCCGGCGTGAGCGCGGGACGAGTCGCGGAAGCGACGGAGGCGATTATCCGCGAATTCGAGCGGTTCAAAGAAGAACCGGTTTCCGACAGTGAGCTTGCGAAGGCGAAGGAACACCTCGTCGGCAACTTTTTCCTGTCCCTCGAAACCTCCGACAGCCTGGCGAATATGTACACGGGACAGCGCGTCGACGGGCTTGCCGTCATGACGCCCGAGCAGTTTGCGGCGAAGACCCAGGGGGTAACCGCGCGGGAGATTCAAGATGTCGCCCGAGCGCTTTTCGTGAACGAGGGACTCAACATGGCGGCCATTGGTTCCTTCAAACAGGAGGGGCTTGGTGATATAGTAAAGATGTCATGAAGACGACGAAGATTGAGGTGAGTTGGGGGACGTTGTGGCAGCTGCTCCTCTTTATCGCGCTCGCCATCGTGTTCTTCAACGCCGCGGGGGTTTGGGCAGCGCTCTTCGGCGCCATCGTCATCTCGCTCGGCATCGACCCGGTCGTCGGCTTTCTCGAGAAGAAGGGGGTGCACCGGTTCTTGGGAACGCTCGCGGTCTTCATCGTCGGCATCGGCATCGTCGCGGCCGCCGTGTATTTCCTCATCCCCACGCTCGCGGGGCAGATCGGCGCGTTTATCTCCCGATTCAACGAGATTATCGCGAAATTCTTCGGCATCGGCGTTCCCCAGTCCGTCATCGAGACGCTGAGCCAGAACATCACGCAGATATTCCAGACCGTCACGTCGGGTGACGTCGGCGGGACGATTTCCAAATTTCTGCAGAACGTCCTCTACGTCGCCGCCGCGTTCGTCATCAGCTTCTACCTTTCCATAGAGAAGGACGGACCGGAGCGGCTCATGCGCGCCATCCTGCCCGACGCGTACGAGAAAGCGGTCCTTACCGTTTTCGGCAGATTCGCGCGGAAGGTGCGCTGGTGGCTCTCCACGCAAATCGGGATGAGCCTCTTCATCGGCGTGATGGTCGCTCTCGGGATGTGGGTGCTCGGCGTGCCGTACGCGCTGACGCTCGGCGCGCTCGCCGCACTTTTTGAGCTCCTGCCGGTCATCGGCCCGGTGCTCTCCGGCGTCACCGCCTTTCTCATCGCCATCTCGCAGTCGCCGATACTCGGACTCTACGTCGCCATTTTCTTCATCGTCCTGCAGCAGCTGGAGAACCACGTGCTTATCCCCATCGTGATGGGGAAGTCCGTCCGGGTCCACCCGGTCATCATCCTGATATCGCTTCTCGCCGGCGCGAAGGTCGCCGGCATCGCGGGCGTCGTGCTCGCCGTGCCCATGGCACTCCTCGCCCAGGAAACGTTCAGCTATTTCTCGGAGCGGAAGTCGGCACGCCGACAGCTCCTGTGACGCCCCTTCTCGACGCACACGCGCATCCGCAGTTCCCGCACTACGACGGGGACCGCGACGCTCTGCTCCGCCGCGCGCGGAACGCGGGCGTCGTCCGCATCGTCGCCGTCGGGACGAGCGCCGAGGACTCCCGGAAAGCCGTCGCGCTCGCGGAACGGGAACCTGACCTCGTCCGCGCGACGGTTGGGATTCACCCCGCGGAAAGGAATGAAGTTGAACTTCCTTCCATGGAAGGAAGTTCAACTTCATTCCATTGGGATTTTGTCCGCGATCTTGCGTATCACCAGCTCGTCGTCGCCATCGGCGAGTGCGGTCTGGATTACTTCCGGATAGAAGGAGGAGACGACGAAAAGTCCTACCAGCGCGAGTTGTTTTTGAAACATATCGCGCTTGCCCGGGAGGTCGGCAAGCCCTTGATGATTCATTCCCGGCCGTCGCAGGGAACGTATGACGCGTACGAGGAGATTTACGAGACACTGCGAGCGCAGCAGCCCGTACCGCGTTTCATCATGCATTTCTTCGTCTGCGATGACGTCGCGCTCGCGAACAAGTTTCTCAAGCTCGGTGCGTACTTCACCTTCGGCGGCGTGCTCACGGTCACGCACCAGTATGACGAGACGGTCCGGACGCTCCCGCTCGAGCGGCTTATGACCGAAACGGACGCACCATTCGTCACACCTCTGCAGGAGCGGGGTAAGCGCAACGAGCCCGCGTTCGTGAAATATACTTTGGAGCGCCTCGCGGAATTGAAGGAGACGGACATTGATTCCTGCGCCGCGCAGATTCTCAAAAACGCCGATTCCATATTCGAAAATTCGAAAAGGGGCTTTGATTGATTTCGGGAATCTAACAGTTGTTAGATTCCCGAAATCAATCAAGGAAAATAGAAAGCCCGCATCGGTGTATAACCGACACGGGCGATGATTGCTCCTAGTGGTGCTGGGCGAACAAGAAATGCTCCTTTGGTCCCCACCTCTGGTTCGCCGATTTGGTGGTAATCGTCAGGATGTAGTTCGCTTCGGACGTGAGATAGAAGACCCTGCCGCCGCTACTTGTTTTGACCGGCTCCATTGCCACTGTCACACCCTCTCTCAAGAGCGTTGAGAAAGGGTCTCTCCTATAGCTGTCATGGATTTGCAACGCGGCCTCCGGCGGAACCAGATTGAGGCGGATGAGTCCCGCGCGATTGAGAATCTCACCCAAGGTGACCTCTTCGTCGAATCCGAGTTCCTCAACCCTGACATCCACCAGCCCGATCACGCTTCCTAGGGAGCGTGGCGTTGTCTTCCTGCATATCTCCTTCGCGACGATGCTCACGTCGCATCGGCTGTCTTTCTCAAGTTTCCTGACGACTCTCTTGAGGAAGTCCTTTTGCGATTTATATCCGCCAGTTTCGACAACTAAGCTGTGCTCGAAACGCGGATTGTACAGCGTTTCCAGGAGTGCTTTCCTGAGCATCCGGGGAACGCTGTTCCAGTCCCGTATCAGCTCATGGTTGTTTATTGCCGACACCTCCCCGGCGACAATCGCGAGAAATTCTTCCTTCACTTCATCGACGGTTTTCGTTTCTTCCATCATACTTCTCCTTCCGCACCCCTTGGATTTGATGTTTCGCAGGCTCGTTATTCAATTGATAAAGGTGCGGTTTGGTTATACCATATCTCCTCGGTCTGTCAATCAACTTTACGTTTCCCACTTTTCACCGTACGCTTATCTGTATGAACTATCCCCACCGGGACATTGAGGAGAAGTGGCAGCAGGCGTGGCAGGAGAGCGGCTTGTACGAGCCTGATTTGGACGCTCCGAAGCGGAAATTCTATAACCTTATGATGTTCCCGTACCCCTCGGCGGAGGGGCTCCACGTGGGGAACGTCTACGCCTTTACGGGAAGCGACGTGTATGGGCGGTATATGCGGATGCGGGGGTACGACGTCTTCGAGCCGATGGGACTCGACGGCTTCGGCATCCACTCCGAAAACTACGCCCTGAAGACGAATACACACCCCCTGGAACTCTCGAAGAAATCGGAAGCCCGCTTCTACGAGCAGCTTCGGGCAACGGGAAGCGGCTTCGCGTGGAACGAGCGCCTCGAAACCTACGACCCCGCTTACTACCGCTGGACACAGTGGCTCTTCGTCCAGATGTGGAAGCACGGCCTCGCATATCGCAAGAAGCAGTCGGTCAACTGGTGCCCGTCATGCAAGACGGTCCTCGCCGATGAGCAGGTCATCGCCGGGAAGTGCGAGCGGTGCGAGTCGGTCGTGGAGCGGCGTGACTTGGAGCAGTGGTTTTTCAAAATCACCGACTATGCCGACCGGCTCCTCGACAACATCGAGGCTATCGACTGGAGCGAGAAGGTGAAAACGATTCAGCGGAACTGGATCGGGCGGAGTGAGGGCGCGCTCCTCGAGTTTCCGCTCAAGGATTCCGACGCGCGCATCAAGGTGTTTACGACGCGGCCGGATACCGTCATGGGTGTAACCTATATGGTCCTCGCGCCGGAGCATCCGCTCGTCGCGGAACTTCTGACGCGTGTCTCGAACGCCGACGAGGTGCGGCGGTACGCGGAAGCGGCGAGAAATAAGGCGGAGCAGGAACGTATCGCCGAGGGGAGAGTGAAGACGGGAGTGGAGCTGAAGGGGGTGCTCGCCGTGAACCCCGCGACCGGACGGGAGCTTCCCGTCTGGGTCGCCGATTACGTCCTCGTCGGGTACGGGACGGGCGCGATTATGGCTGTGCCGTCCCACGACGAGCGGGACAAAGAGTTTGCTGAGACATTCAAGCTCCCGATTATTGAAACGAAGCTTATTGATAAAGACGAAGCCATTAAGAAGATGGGCGGCGAAAAGCATGTCCACTACCACCTCCGCGATTGGCTTGTCTCGCGCCAGCGCTACTGGGGCCCGCCGATACCGATGCTCTACTGCGAGGCGTGCGCCAAAGCGGGGAAGGGGGAGCGCAAAGATATGCTCGGCTGGTATGCCGTCCCGGAGAGCGAGTTGCCGGTGAAGCTCCCGTACGTGGAAGAATTCCGTCCGGAAGGGAAAGGCGAATCGCCACTTGCCTCGGATAAGGAGTTTTACGAGGTGCCGTGCCCGGTCTGCGGGGCGACGGCGCACCGCGAGACGGATGTTTCTGATACCTTCCTCGACTCCGCCTGGTATTTTCTCCGCTACCCTTCGACTCGCTCCGCTCGCTCAGGGCAGGCGCCGTGGGACCCGGACATTACAAAGCGCTGGCTCCCCGTCGATAGGTACATCGGCGGTGCGGAACACTCCGTTCTACACCTCCTCTACGCGCGCTTCGTCACCATGGCGCTCCACGACTGGGGGATGCTCGAGTTCGAGGAACCGTTTACACAGTTCCGTGCGCATGGACTCATCATCAAGGAGGGCGCGAAGATGGCGAAATCGCGAGGGAATGTTATTAACCCCGACGAATACATTGAGCAGTACGGTGCGGATGTGCTCCGGCTGTACCTGATGTTCCTCGCGCCTTTCGAGCAGGGAGGCGACTTCCGCGACTCGGGCATCCGCGGCATCGTGCGGTTCCTGAACCGGGTATGGGACGCTGGGCAGAAACCAGCTTCCGCAAAGCCGGATGATGAACTCGTACGCGTCATGCACGAGAGCGTGAAGAAAGTCGGTGACGATATCCAGGCGCTCAAGTACAATACGGCGATAAGCCAACTGATGATTTTCCTGACGGGCATCGAGGAATCCGGCGCGCCGAAAGAAACATTTGAAATCTTCCTGCTCCTCCTTGCGCCGTTCGCGCCGCATATCACAGAGGAGCTGTGGCACCAGCTCGGACATACGGAGAGTATTCACACGGCTCCGTGGCCCACGTATGACGAATCGTTTCTTACGAGCGAAACCGTCACGCTCGCCGTTCAGGTGAACGGGAAGGTGCGCGCGATGATTGAGGTCGCGCCTGACGCATCGCAAGACGACGCCGTCGCCGCGGCGCTCGCCTCAGAGCGTATCAAAACGTACGTCCCCGATGCCTCCCAGGCGAAG
>CAYYYM010000002.1:0-28133 GCA_964476325.1 uncultured Candidatus Saccharibacteria bacterium
GACGACGGGACGCTCTCGGGAGCGGCGTGGGCCGATGACTACGGCTGGCTCTCCTTTCACCACGACGACCTTGCCGGCTGCCCGTCCGACCCCGGCGACAACAGCACGTGCAAGGCGGAGGTAAATCTTGACGATACCTCCTCCGCCTACGGCGAGCTGAGCGGCTGGGCGCGGTTCATCGGCAGCGAGGACAAGTGGCCGGATTGGGGCGGCTGGGTGCATCTCCGGAACGACAGCGGCCTCGTCACGTACGGCGCGGAGCTTGACGATATGAGCGCGTCCGTGACGGAGCTCCGGGGCTATGCCTGGGGCGACACCGTCGGCGGCATCGTCAGTTTTAACTGTCTCAACGATTCTACCTGCGACGTGTCTGACTACCGCGTGCAGGCCGTGCGCGTGAACGAGCCGCCGACCGTGTCGGGTGTCTCCGTCACGCCGGTTGAGATGTGCACCGAGACGCCGCGTCTCCTCGTCACGGGCAGTTTTAGTGATGTGGACGGGACGATGAGCGAACAGAAGATTAAAATCAGTTTCACGGCTAACGGCGTCGAACATACGAGCGCGAGTGCGGAAAGGGAGTTTATCGGTGACGGCGAGATGGGCGCCTTAGGGGGAACAGCCTCCATTACCTACCGCGATGACGGGACGGGTAATTTCATCTATTCATTGCCGAACCCGCTCGGGTACACCGGTACCTCGTACAGCAGCGGTATGTCGCCCGTCGGCAAGCTCGCGCCTTCGACCGCCTACACCGTGCGCGTCTGGGGGTACGATGGGTATGATGAGTCGGCGAGCCCCGCGACGACGCCCTACACGACCGCCGCTTACTACCCGCCCTTCCCCGACTTCGCGTTCAGTCCGATGCCGGTTGCGGGACCCATCGTGCAGTTTACCGACACCAGCGTGAACCGCTCGCTCGGTGCGCACCCGATTACCACGTATCACTGGACGGCGCAGGGCGCGAGTTCCAACTCGGACCCCAACACGTCCGAGACAACGGTCGTCTACACGACATTTACGAACGACCCGGATATCGAACTCACCGTGGGAGACGGATTGTATTCGTGCCCGGTGATGGGCAACATCGCTGACGGACCGACGGGCGCCCCGACGCCTCCCGGCGGCGGCGAAGCGACCGAAGGCGCGGTGAAACGCAGGATATTCAGGGAACGATAAGATGAAGCTGTTTCGCAGCATCGCGGATTTCTTCAGAGATATTGGCAATTCCGTCCGCGGCGGGAGCGTACTCGGCATCGATTTCGGCACCGCTTCCATCAAGGTTGCCGAGCTCGCGCGGAAAGGGGACCGGTTCACGCTCGTGAACTACGGTATCCTCGAGACGCGGGACTACCTCCGCCATACACACCTCGCGCTCCAGACGAGCTCGCTCGACATCGTCGTGCCGGAAGCGTCCCGCCTCCTCTCCCTGCTCTCGGCGGAGATGAAGCCGCGGGCGACCGCCACACTCGCCGCCGTCCCGCTCTTCACGTCCTTTTTCACACTCCTCGACGTCCCGGTCCTGTCGCAGAAGGAAACGGAACAGGTCGTCCAGTTCCAGGCGCAGAAGTACATCCCGATGCCCGTGGAGCAGGTTCAAGTGGACTGGCTCAAGGTGGACAGCTACGAGAACGAGCGGGGCAATGCGTTCCAGCGCCTCGCGCTCATGGGCATCCCCCGGAAGCTTATCGCGAGCTACCGGCAGATTTGCACCGCGGCCAACCTTTCCCTCCAGACGCTCGAACTTGACGCGCTCGCCCTCGCGCGCGCGGTTCCCCGGGCGCAGAAACCCACACTCATCCTCGATATCGGAGCGGAGTCGACGACGATGCTCGTCTCCGAGGGCGGCGTCCTGAAGCAAGCCCGCCAGAGCGACTACGGCGGCGTGCACATCACGCGGGCCGTGAGCAAGGGCTTGGGTCTCGGCATGGCGCGCGCGGAACTCCTGAAGCGGCAGAAGGGACTCTTGGGCGACGCCGGCTCATCGGAGCTCAACACCTTACTCACGCCGTTCTTAGATGTTATAATACAAGAAGCGGGTTATACGCGGAACACGTATGAGCGCCGGTACGGCAGGGACGTGCAGCAGTTCACCGTACTGGGCGGGGGCGCCAACCTCGCCGGCGCGGCGGAGCGCATATCGGAGCAGCTGAAACTCCCGTACGCGGCGCCCGGCGTGTTTGACGACGTGGACTACGCCCCGCCGATTGAGCCGGCCGCGGAAGGACTCGAACGCGAGCTCGCCGTCGCGGTCGGCGTCGCCAAGCGATACTTCTATGCCTGAAGAAACACCACAGCAGCAGAAACAGGATGCGAACCGGATCCGCCAAGCCGCCGCGGAGCAGTTTGCGCCGATGCCCGCCGCGGCGGGCTTGCCGTGGCGACTCATGCTCTCCACGCTTTTCCTCCTCCTCTTCGCGGTCTTCGTCTACATCGGGCTCAAGTTCGGGTACAACGCGTACGTGGACAACCAGCTCGCGGACACCGAGCAGGGCATGGACGAGCTCGCGTCGAAGGTGACGGAGAGTCAGCAGGAAGAGCTTCTCATCTTCTACTCGCAGCTCGTCAATCTCGAGAACGTGCTCCAGGGGCGGCAGTTCAGCCGGAACATCTTCACGTTCCTCGAGCAGAACACGCTCCCCTTGGTCTATTACGCCGAGGCGAAGTATGACGCGCCGAGCGGAGAAGTGTCCCTCACGGGCACCGCGGCGACGATGGAGGCCTTCGTGGAGCAGACCTCTCTCTTCCAGCAGTCGTCCGACGTCGCGCGGGTGTCGGTCGAGGACGTGAACTTGAGCGGCGGTTCTGTCACCTTCAACGTCCGGGTCGCGCTGAAGGGAACTTTTTTCAAACACATCGAGTAAATGCGCAGTTCCACCAAACGAATGTTGAGCATCCTGCTCTCGGGACTTTTCCTCATCGGGCTCCTCGTCGTCATTACAAGCCTCATCGTTCCCGAGTTTCAGAACGTTTCCAGCCGCCGGGCGGTCTTGTATTCCCAACAGACGGCGCTCCAGAACCAGACCAGGGCGGTGAACGATGTGGAGCGTCTCATTCAGGAGTTCCAGGGCTTCGAGCGGGTGCGTGAGACCGTCACGCTCGCCATGCCGAAGTCGGAGGATATCCCGTACGCGCTCTGGCAGGTCGGCACGCTGGCGCGGACGGCGGGTGTCACGCTCTCGTCATTTGACAGCTCGCCGAAAGCGTTCACCACGTCGCGGGAACCCCTCGCGCGGCGCCTCGGGACACTCGAGGTAACCGTCGTCGCGAGCGGCACCTACGATGCGGTCAAGCAGTTCATGGGATATCTGGAGACCAACGTGCGCGTTTTCAACGTGCAGGG
This sequence comes from uncultured Candidatus Saccharibacteria bacterium, assembly GCA_964476325.1. GTDB lineage: Bacteria > Patescibacteriota > Minisyncoccia > UBA6257 > GWB1-50-10 > GWA1-54-12. The sequence continues at coordinate 3,341 of CAYYYM010000002.1, forward strand.
CTTCGACATGACGCCGACGGGCAGTTCCATCGGCGGGGCGCCGGGGTACCAGATAGCGGTGAATTTCGACACGTATTTCCAGGAATAATGGTATTTCTCCCCGCCGTGGCGGGGCAAGAAATATCGTTACCGAGCACTCAATACACATATTCACAATGATTATGGAACTAAGACAAAGAACAAAGCATAGCACATGGCTATAACCATCGAACAAGAAAAACAGCAGCGGAACTGGGTCGGCATCATCGTGGCACTCATCGTCGTCGTGTCGCTCTTCGTCGCGGCGTACTACCTCTTCTTCAAAAAGCCGGAACTCATTGAGACCGTCACGCCGGGACAGCTGAAGCAGCTGCAGAACGTGTCGCAAATCACGTTCGACCCCGAGGCGCTCTTCAACTCGCCGGAGTTCAAGGCGCTGCGGCAGTTCGGCGGCGAGATCACCGTGCCGACGCCGGGCAGGAGTAACCCGTTTGCGCACTACTGACGACATTTCTCCCCGCCACGGCGGGGCCAGAAATATCGTCACCGAGCACTCAAATCATGTTCTAGTTCTATGTGTACCTTATACGGAATCATAGGAACAATACGTTGTATATAGGGTATACGGATGATTTGAAAAGAAGACTGAGGGAACATAAGGAAAAGAAACCAGAACTTGTATATTACGAAGCATATAAATCGAGTAGAGATGCAAGAGATAGAGAGTGGAAATTAAAACAAAGAGGTCAATCGATTAGATGGTTAAAACAGAGAATAGAACATAGTTTGATTTGAGTGCTCGGTGCTCAATGTTGTAGCTGAATTTTTGCCTCACATTGGGCTCGGCATAAATTCAGACAATATTGAGCATGGATGACCAGAAACTTTTCGATGTACTGGTTGAAGCGGGGGTCGTCGAGCGGCAGATAGCCGACCGCCTGCTTCAGAGCGCGAAGCTTTCCGGGAAAAACGCGGAAGAGTTTTTGTACATCGAGCGCGCCGCGGACGAAGAAGCCGTCGCGAAGGTGAAGAGCAAGCTCTCGGGCGTGCCGTACCGGCGCATCGACCCGGCCGCCATTCCCGACGACGTGCTGCAGCTCGTCCCGTACGAGACGTCCCGGACGTACCAGGTGACGCCGGTGGAGAAGGAGGGAGGCATGCTCGTCGTCGGCATGCTTCATCCCGACGATGCGGAGGCGCAGAACGCGCTCACGTTCATCGCGAAGCGCGAGCGCGTGAGCTTGGGCGTCTATCTCACGACGCCGTCGGTGCTGCGCGCGGTGTGGCGGCGGTACATGCCCTACGAGAGCGAGATTGAGGCGGCGGTCAAGGAGCTCGGCGACGTATCGAAGGAGGGGGAAATCGTGGGGCTGGAACAGGGTATCCAGACGTCGCAGAACGCGCCGATCATCAAGATCGTCGCTTCGACCCTGCGCCAGGCGGTGGACGTGAACGCATCCGACATACACATCGAGCCGCAGCGGACGCACCTCCGCATCCGCTTCCGCGTCGATGGGGATTTGCACAGCGTCGCGACGCTGCCGGTGGGGCTCTCGCGCCCCCTCGTCTCGCGCGTGAAGGTACTCTCGCGGCTGCAGCTCGACGAGACCCGGAAGCCGCAGGACGGCAGGTTTCGCACCATCGTCTTCGGGCGGGATATCGATTTCCGCGTGTCCACGTTTCCCACGTCGACCGGCGAGAAAGTCGCCATCCGCGTCCTCGACCCGACGACCGGCCTGAAGAGCATCGGGGAACTGGGCATGAAGCCGTATCATTTCTCCATCGTGGAGCGGGGCATCGAGGCGCCCTACGGCATGGTACTCGTCACCGGGCCGACCGGGTCGGGTAAGACGACGACGCTCTACGCCGTCATGCGGCGGCTCAACAAGGAGGACGTGAACATCTTGAGTTTGGAAGACCCGGTCGAGTATTTCATCGAGGGCGTGAACCAGTCGCAGGTGATGCCCGGCATCGGCTACACGTTCGCTTCCGGGCTGCGGCAGATGCTCCGCCAGGACCCCGACATCATCATGGTCGGCGAGGTACGCGACAGCGAGACGGCGAACCTGGCGGTGAACTCCGCGCTCACCGGCCACGTGATGCTCTCGACGCTGCACACGAACAACGTCCTGGGCGTCATACCGCGGCTCATCGACCTCGGCGTGCCGGCTTTCCTCCTCCCCTCCGCCCTGAACATCATGATGTCGCAGCGGCTCGTCTCGCGGCTCTGCACGAAGTGCGCGAAGCAGGTTGACGCGCCGTCGCAGGCGCAGGACATCATCGCGCGCGCTGTCGGAGAGCTGCCGGAGCACGAGCGGCAGGACATACAGAAGCGGTTTCCGCCGCCGTATCACACGTATCAGCCGAGCCGAGGCGGGACGTGCGACGCGTGCGGGGGAACGGGAACGCTGGGACGGGTTGCGCTCTTTGAGGTCTTCGAGATGACGCGCGAACTCGCTGACATCATCAACAAGGGATTTACAGAAAACGCGCTGCACAAGGAAGCGCAGCGGCAGGGTATGGTGAGTTTGCGGCAAGATGGTATCATAAAAGCACTTGAGGGAGAGGTGGTGCTGGAAGAAGTGCTGCGGGAGACGGAGGAGGAAGAATAATGGTATTTCTCCCCGCCGTGGCGGGGCAAGAAATATCGTTACCGAGCACTCAATACACATATTCACAATGATTATGGAACTAAGACAAAGAACAAAGCATAGCAATGTCCCGCATGGTACGGCGGGTTTTGAGTGCTCGGTGCTCAATGTTGTAGCTAAATTTGCTTCGCTCGACATTGAGTTTCACTCGCAAACTTAGACAACATCGGCATGGATTACGCGCAAAAACTGGAAGAGTTACTCCTCATGACGGCGAAGCAGGGCGCCTCCGATTTGCACATCGCGGTCGGCAGGCGGCCGACGCTGCGCATCGACGGCGTCCTCGTCCCCGTCGCGAAGGAGAACGTTTTGACCGGCGAGGACACGCAAGGACTCGTGCTCTCGCTCCTGGACGAGGAACAGCGGGAGAAGTTCCTGAAGCTGCGCGAACTTGACCTGTCGTACAGCTACGAGGACAAAGCGCGCTTCCGCGTCAACGTGTATTTCCAGCGGGAGTTCATGGCCGCCGCGCTCCGCCTCGTGCCGGCGCATATCAGGACGACGGAAGAGCTGAACCTCCCTCCCATCCTGCACGATTTCACCAGTTTGAAGCAGGGATTCATCCTCGTCGTCGGTCCCGCGGGGCACGGCAAATCGACGACCCTCGCCGCGCTCCTCGACGAAATCAACCACAAGCGCACGGGGCACATCATCACGGTTGAGGACCCCATCGAGTATATCTTCTCGCAGGACCGGTGCATCATCTCGCAGCGCGAAGTGGGCTCCGACACGCCATCCTTCAGGCACGCGCTGCGTTCCATCCTCCGCCAGGACCCCGACGTCATTATGGTCGGTGAGATACGCGACCCGGAGACGATGGCGACGGCGATGACGTCGGCCGAGACGGGGCACCTCGTCTTCTCCACCTTGCACACGAACTCCGCGTCGCAGACCGTTGACCGCATCATCGACTCCTTCCCCCCGAACCAGCAGAGCCAGATATCGTCGCAGCTCGCGGGGACGCTCGTCGCCATCGTGTCCGAACGGCTCATCCCGCGCATCGGCGGCGGGCGCGTCCCGGTCGCGGAAATCATGATTGCGAATTCGGCGGTCCGGAATCTCATCCGCGAGCGCAAGATTTATCAGATAGACCTCGTGATTGAGACGAGCGTCCAGGAGGGGATGATATCCCTGAACCGCTCGCTTGCGAGCCTCGTGAAGCGGAAGGAGATATCCATGGACCAGGCGGAGGCGTACTCGCTCAACCCGTCGGAGCTGCGCATCTTACTTGAGAGAATGTGACGATAGTTCTCTGCGAGGCGAAGCCGAGTAGTAAGAACTATCGTTACCGAGCATTCAAATCGAGATGTTGAAATTGTGGTATATTGTAAGGAATGAAGTGATTTGATTTGAATGCTCGGTACTCGTAATTGTGGTGAAATTTTCATCGCTCTTACGAGCTCGAAACTTTCAACGATTATGAGTAAATTCGTATACAAAGCGCGCACGCAGGAAGGGGAGCTGCAGGTGGGAAACGTCGAGGCGTCCGACCGGCAATCGGCGGTTAACATCCTCACGGGGCACAGCCTCTTCGTCCTGAACATCGAGCCGGTGATAGAGGAGCGATGGTACGACCGGCTCGCGAACGTCTTCAAGCGGGTCAAGGTTTCGGAGATGATGATTTTCACCCGCCAGCTCTCGACGCTCCTTGCGTCGCAGGTGCCGCTCTCCGACAGCTTGCGGAACCTCTACCGGCAGACCGACCACCCGGTCCTGAAGGAAGCGATTGCGGAAATCGCGCAAGACGTGGATGCCGGTTTTTCCCTCTCGCAGGCGCTGGAGCGGCAGAAGGGTATTTTCTCCAACTTCTACGTGAATATGGTGAAGTCGTCGGAGATCACCGGCCGGCTGAACGAGGTGTTGAGCTTTCTCGCCGACCACCTCGAGAGTCGCGCAGAGCTCACGAGCAAGGTGCGGAGCGCGCTCATGTACCCGCTCTTCGTCATCGTGCTCTTCGTCGTCGTCGTGATGATTATGGTAACCGTCGTTCTGCCGCAAATTACGCCGATTTTCGCCGAGGCGAACGTCGAACTGCCGGTGTACACCCGCATCATTCTTGCCGTCGGCGTTTTTGCGGAGCGGTGGTGGTGGGCGGTCCTCATCGGTCTCGGCGCCATCGTCCTCGTGCTCCTCGACTACTTCCAATCAGAAGAGGGGAAAGGCGTGCGGGACGAACTGCTCCTGCGGCTGCCGGTTGTCGGCGACCTGTTCAGGAAGCTATACCTCGCGCGATTCGCCGAATCGGCGCGCGTTCTCATCAGAGGCGGGCTTACCATACCGCAGGCGGTCGAAATCACCGCCCATACCATCGGGAGCGTCGTGTACCAGGGCGCCCTCCAGGAAGCCGCGACGCAGGTGCGGCGCGGCGTGCTCCTCTCCAAGGCGCTCGAGCAGAGCCCCGATTTCCCGCCGCTCATCGCCCAGCTCGTTTCCGTCGGGGAATCGACCGGCCGCTTGGAAGAGCTGCTTGAGAAAATCAATTCGTTCTACACGCGGCAGGTCGACGACACGGTCGGCAACCTCGTCTCGCTCATTCAGCCGATTATGATGGTCGTCATCGGCGTGCTCATCGGCCTCCTCTTTGCGTCCATCCTCCTGCCGCTCTATAATCTGTCGAGGGTGTTCTGAAGAAGTAGTATGGGGTATGTAGTAAGTAGTAAGAGGGAGCGGGTTATGGTATAATGGGCAGCAGAGTTTTACAGATAAGGTCGGACACGTAACAAGTGTTTAGTCAAATTAATTATGACAAAGACAAATCAAAAAGGATTCACGCTCATCGAGATGCTCGTCGTCGTGGCAATCGTCGGCATCTTGAGTTCCGTGGTTGTTGTTGGATTGTCGGGTGCTCGGTCAAAGGCGCGTGATGCGCGGCGGATCTCCGACGTTAAATCAATACAGAATTATCTGGAAACAAACTACACCGCTGCGAGCGGATATCTCCCCGACCCGGGGACAAATACATGCGTTACGGGCATGACGGGGAGCGTCGATGCCAATGGCTGCTTGCTTGACCCTCAGAGTAAGGTGTACCAATACACGTACGGGGGTTCGAGCCAGTCATACAAAGTGGGAATAGGACTTGAGAATGACGAGAATAACAATTTCAGCAGCACCATCTGCCCGAGTGCCATAACGGAGGTGCCGGCTTATTGCGCAACTTCCCAATAGCCGGTGGTTGTACATAGAGAACGTCAATGAAAAGGCAACACGGGTTCACCCCGTTAGAGACCATTATCTCTTGCGAGAGTGTTACCTCAAAAACAATTATGCATAGACGAAAGAAGTCTCTAACGGGATTCACGCTCATCGAGATGCTCGTCGTCGTGGCGATCATCGGCCTCCTCTCGTCGGCACTCCTCGTCGGCTTGTCGGAAGCGCGTTCGCGCGCCCGGGATGCCCGGCGCATCGCGGATATCCGTCAGATACAGAACGGGCTCGAGAACTACTACTTCGCCGAAGGTTCGTATCCTTTGGACGCGTACCAGGCAGTGACCGAGGAGCTGCCGCAGGACCCGCAGGGCGGGAAGTACGCTTATATCCGCAAGAGTTCGCAGAAGTACGTGCTCGGGGCATGCCTCGAGAACGACCGGCAGTCGGGCGTCGAGGGATACAGTTCGAGTGACAACGTGAGCCCCCTCGGGAGCCCGCTCATCCCCCCGCCGAGCTGTGTGTGCTCCGACAGTGACGCATACTGCGTGTCCATCGGCGAGGAGTAGCAATGTTTGCCTTCATCAGGTTTGCGCTCGGCGCTGCCGTAGGGAGTTTCCTGAACGTCGTTACCCTGCGGTACCGGCCGGGCGCGCGCCTTTTCGGGAAGCAGCTTCTCGGGCGCTCGCACTGTCCGCACTGCGGCGCGCAGCTCCGGTGGTTTGAGCTCGTCCCCCTCGTTTCGTTCGTCATACAGCGGGGGAAATGCCGCTCCTGCACGGGGCGGATTTCCTTGCAGTACCCGCTCGTTGAGCTCGCCGCCGGCCTCATCGCCGCCGGCGTGCCGCCTTTTATGAGTGTATTTTTCGCGTCGAGCGGCATCGTGCTCCCGTCCCTTCTCGCCTCCGCCTTCTCGGTCGTCTGGGTGTTTATTTTTCTCGTCTTGCTCACCAGTGCAGTCATCGATGTGCGGGAGTACGTCATCCCCGATGAGCTGAACGTCCTCCTCGCCGCGCTGGGAATCGCGCTCATCGCGCTTATGTATACCGCTCCGGAGACGTTCCGCGGAGTTTTTTTCACCCGTGAGTACGCGCTCCTCGTTCTCCCCTTAGGCGGCGTCCTTACGAGCCGCGTACTCGGCGCCCTCTGCGGCGGGGCGTTCTTTGCCCTCTTCGCGTCGCTCACGCGCGGGAAGGGGATGGGATGGGGTGACGCGAAGCTTGCCGCCGCGGGCGGGCTCGTCCTCGGCTTGCCGGACCTCCTCCTCTCGCTCTTTGTCGCGTTCATCGCGGGCGGCGTCGTCGGGGGCGTGATGCTCCTTTCGGGACGGCGGGGGTGGCGCGATAAGCTGCCTTTTGGGCCGTTTCTCGTCTTTGGCTTCGCCGTCACGATTTTCTTCGGCTATCGGATATTACAAGCATACTTTTCGTTGCTATAATGAAAGCGTGAAGAGGAGGAAGGGATTCATCCCGATAGCGTTAGGCCGCTCCGAGGCGGTTGTTGCCGCTCCTGCGGAGAGCGGAACGCTATCGGGATTCACGCTCTACGAGGTGATGGTTTCCATCGCGGTCATGCTCGTGCTCTCGGCGATGGCGATCGGCTACGGCTCGTCGAACCGGGCGCAGGCGATACTCCTGCGGGAAGAAGCGGCGCTCACGGATTATCTCGGGCGCGCGCGAGCGCTCGCCCTGCGCGGGTACGTTCCGGGCGGCACGACGTGCGCGTACGGCGTGCATTTCGCCGCCGCGGCGGTCGTGCTCTTTGAGGACCGGAGCAGCAGCTGCGCCGCGACGAACTACGCCTACGACAGCGGCGAAGAGCTGGAGACGTACACGCCCCAGCAGCGGACCAGTATGGACACGGGTGGTGTGGCCGACGTCACGTTCGTCCCGCCGGAGATACTCGTGCACGCATACCCGGAGCCCGCCAGCTGGCCCGATACCCCCGTCACCATCACGCTCACCGTCGGGAGCGACTCAACCCGGATACAGGTTTATGAATCAGGACAAATCACGACACTCTAGCGGGCAGGTGCTCATCGAGAGCCTCGTTGCCATATCCGTCGGCGTCGTCGGCATCTTGGGGTTTCTCCACCTCCTCACGCAGTCCATCGGGACGGCGAAGGATACCGATGCCGAGTTTACCGCCACGTACCTGGCGGCCGAGGGCATCGAGGTCGTGAAGGGTATTATCGACGAGAACGCCGTCAGCGGCGATTCGTGGAACGCGGGCATTTCTCCCGGTGCCTACGAGGTGCAGTACGACAGCGCGTCGCTCCTCCCCGACGGCGGCCGGAAGCTGCGTTTTGATACCGACAGTGGTCTGTACAGCTACGACCCGGCGGGAGCCGAGACGACGTACCGGCGGCGGCTGACGCTCTCCGAGCGCGATATGAGCGACCCTCTCGACGGGTACCCCGACGTCGTCCACGTCATCTCCGACGTGACGTGGACCGCGCGCGGGGGCGGGGAGAAACACGTCTCGCTGGAGGACCACTTCTTTGACTGGCGACCGGCACTCCAATGAACCGACGAATCACATATGCGGGATTTACCGTCGTCGAGCTCATGGTCGGCGTGTCGGTTTTCCTCGTCGCCGCGACTGTCATCTCAGGCGTGTTCGTACGCGCCATCCGGACCCAGCGGCAGGCGAGCGAGATTATGGTTTCGGCGAGCGATGCCGGGCTCATCCTGGAGCGTATGGCGCGGGAGATACGGTCGGGATACGATTTCACCATCGTGGAGACGGGGAGTTCCTGCAGTCCCGGCGACCCTAGCCTAGCGGCGGGGACGGATGTGTGCTTCAGGAGGTATAAGGGGAGCGAGCTGAAGACGGTCACGTATGCGTTCGACGCGGCAAGCGGCGCGCTCGTGCGGGACGAGGACGGGACAGGCGGACGGCTCAATTCCGACAAGACATCGGTCGAGCGGCTTACGTTCACCATGGTGTCCGAGGACCCGTGGCGACTCACCATCGTCCTGTGGACGAAGCCGGCCGACCCGCAGACCGACTATACGGCGCGCCTGCAAACGACCGTCGCGGCGCGCATCTTACCCGAAGAAACGACGTCACCATGAGTATGCATATGCAACGGGGACAAGTTATGATCATTTCCATCATGATCCTCGGCGGGATTATGCTTTCTGCTTCGGTCATCGGCGGCGTACTGGTCCTCCACCAGATACGGCAGGTGCAGGACGCGGCATCGTCCGCGAAGGCGGTCTTCGCCGCCGATACGGGGCTGGAGTATGCGAGCTGGTGTTTCTTCAGGGAGGGGTGCGGCACGGGAATCGGAAGCAGCATCTCCTCCGTCGATTGCGGCGGCGCCATCGACGTGCTATTCGACGACGATTCATGCTTCACGCTCAGTTCCCGCGTCGCGGGCGGCGCCGTCACCGTCACCTCGTACGGGAAGAGCTCGGGCGCCCGCGGCGCGGAGCGCATCCTCGAGACCGTTTTCGTACAGCAATTCGAACCATGAACATCGGCGAGGCACGGGAGCGGGTTTTGAAACTCAGGGCGGAGATTAACCGCCACCGCTATGCGTACCACGTGCTCGACCGGGAGACCATTTCGCCGTCGGCGCTCGATGCGCTGAAGAAGGAGCTCGCTGACCTGGAAGGCAAGTTTCCCGAACTCGTAACGCCCGATTCGCCCACGCAGCGGGTGGGCGGCAAACCGCTCAAGGCATTCAAGAAGGTCACGCATGCCGAGCCGATGCTTTCTTTCAATGATGCGTTCAACGCGGAGGATATGCGTGCATGGCTCAAGCGGGCGGAAGACGCGGTCGGCACCCGGCTCGAGGGAAGCAAAAACGGCCTGTACTGCGAGCTGAAGCTTGATGGCCTCGCGATGGAACTTGTCTACGAAAACGGCGTCTTTGTGCGGGGTTCGACGCGGGGGGACGGCCGTATCGGCGAGGACGTGACGAATAACTTGAAAACCATCGAGGCGATACCGCTCCGGCTTCGCACGGAGGCCGTGAAGGGTTCCCGAAACCCATCAGAAGTGATGGGTTTCGGGAACCCTTCAACCAAGCTCGTCGTGCGCGGCGAAGTTTTCTTGTCCAAGAAAGAATTCGCGCGCGTGAACAAGGAGCGGAAAAGGCGCGGCGAGGAGCCGTATGCGAATCCGCGCAATCTCGCCGCCGGCTCCGTCCGCCAGCTTGACCCGAAGGTGACCGCGGCGCGGAACCTAAGCTTCTTCGCGTACGATATCGTGGGCGACGTGAGCGAGCTCCACGAGACGGAACACGAGATGCTGCGTGAGCTCGGATTCAAGGCCAACCCGCACAACGAGCGGCTGCATACGCTTCACGAGATACAGGCGTTTCGCGACCGGTGGGACCGGGAGCGGGGGAAGCTCCCGTACGAAATCGACGGCATCGTCGTCATCGTGAACGACAACGAGCTCTTTGCGCGCGCCGGCGCGGTCGGGAAAGCGCCGCGGGGGGCGATTGCGTACAAGTTCTCGCCCATCGAGACGACGACGACGGTGCAGGATGTCGTGTTTCAGGTGGGGAGGACCGGCGTCATCACGCCCGTCGCGGCGCTTGCGCCGGTCGAGGTCGGCGGCGTGACGGTGAGCCACGCGACGCTCCACAACTTTGACCAGATAGAGCGGCTCGGTCTCCGCATTGGCGACACAGTCGTCGTCAGCCGCGCAGGAGACGTCATCCCGCAGGTGACGCGGGTTTTGGAACACCTCCGGACGGGGAAGGAGCGGAAGGTAGCGCGCCCGAAGCGGTGCCCGGTGGACGACTCGCCCGTGAAACAGGACGGGGTGTTCCTTCGCTGTTCCAATCCGAAGTGCGCGGCGCAGCACCGGGAACTCCTGTACCATTTCGTCTCGCAGGGCGCGTTTGACATCGACGGCGTCGGCCCGAAAGTGATTGACGCGTTCCTCGACGCGGGGCTCATCCGCGACGCGGCCGACCTCTTCACGCTCCAGGAGGGGGATATCGAGGTGCTTCCGGGTTTCGGGGAAACCTCGGCGGGGAACATCGTCGCCTCGATACGGAAGAGCAAGCAGGTTTCCCTCGAGCGGTTCGTCTCCGCGCTCGGCATTCTCCACGTCGGAGAGGTGACCGCCGCCACACTCGCCGCCGCCCTCGGTGTTCGAGGCCTCGCCTCGAACATAAGACCGAAGGATGTGCTTCAGATACTTGATGCGATGGACGCCGGAGCTCTTGAGGAACTTGAAGATGTCGGTCCCGTCGTTGCGCGGAGTATATACGACTGGTTCAAGGAAGCGCGGAACCGGGAGTTTCTCATGCGGCTTGATGCGGCCGGTATCCGGGTGTATCGTGAGGCTCGTGGAAGGCGGACGCAATCCCTTGCGGGATTGAAGTTCGTTCTCACGGGGACGCTGCCGTCGCTCACGCGCGAGGAAGCGAAGCGGGAGATCGGCGAACGGGGCGGGCGCGTCTCGTCAAGCGTCAGTTCCGAGACGGATTACGTCGTCGTGGGAGCGGAGCCGGGGAGCAAACTCGACCAGGCGAAGCGGCTCGGCGTGAAGGTGCTTGACGAGAAGGAATTCCTCAATCTTTTGAAATTGTGATATGGCTACCGTAGACAAAAAGCTTCTGGAACATCTCGCGGACCTTTCCCGCATCGGGACGAAAGACGGCGGACGCAAGCTGCTTACCGATATCCGGGAAATCGTCTCGTATGTCGAACAACTTGCCCCCGTGGATATGGAAGGAAGTTCAACTTCCTTCCAACGGAAGGAAGTTGAACTTCCTTCCCTTCCTTCCAATGTTATGCGGGACGACGCGTATGCGGCCGGGCGGTGCCTCGACGGCGCGGCGGCTCTCCTGGCGTTTCCAGACACCGACGAGGGCTATCTCAACGTACCGAAAGTACAATGACCATACGAGAATTTCAAACGGGGCTTCGTAACAAGGAATTTTCCGCGCTTGAGACGATGCAGGAGTTTTTCAGGGTTATCCGGGCGCGGGACGGCGAGGTAAAGGCGTACCTCAGCTTCTCGGAAGAAGGGGCCGTGCTCCAGGCGGGGAAGGTTGACGCAGCCGTCGCCGCGAACGAGCCGCTTCCGCCGCTCGCCGGCGTCCCACTCGCGGTCAAGGACAATATGCTCATCGCGGGACAGCCCGCGACGGCGGCGTCGCGGATGCTCGAGCGATACACGGCTTCCTATGACGCGACAGTCATCGCGAAGCTCAAGGAGCAATCCGCGGTATTTCTGGGCAAGACGAATCTCGACGAGTTCGCGATGGGCGTCTCCACGGAGCACTCGGCGTTCGGTCCGACGCGAAATCCGCTCAACCCCGACTATGTCCCCGGCGGCTCGTCGGGCGGTTCCGCCGCTGCCGTGGCGGCCGGCGAGGCCCTCGTGGCGCTCGGGAGCGACACCGCCGGCTCGGTACGCCATCCCGCCGCCTTTTGCGGCATCGTCGGGTTCCGTCCCACGTACGGCGCCGTGTCGCGGCACGGACTCATCGCCATGGCATCCAGCTTCGACGTCATCGGTCCTCTGGGAAACACCGTCGACGACGTCGTTCAGCTCTTTGACGTCATCCGGGGGAAGGACCCGTTTGACGCGACGAGCGTCGACGTTTCCGGTGCGCTGCCCGATGTCGCAGCGGTGCGGGGGATGCGCATCGGTATCCCGAAAGAGTATTTCTCTTCCGAGGGGGGCGTGCAGAAGGAAGTCGTCGAAGCGGTTATGCAGGCGAAGCGGCAGTTTGAAGAACTCGGATTTGAAACGCGGGAAATCAGTTTGCCGCACACGAAATACGCCGTTGCGGCGTACTATGTCATCATGCCCGCCGAGGCATCAAGCAACCTGGCGCGCTACGACGGGATGCGGTACGGGACGCGGGCGGATGCCCGGGAACTTGCCGCCGCCTATCGGGAGGCGCGGGAGCGTTTCGGCGACGAGCCGCGGCGGCGCATCGTCCTCGGGACGTTTTCGCTTTCCGCGGGCTATTACGACGCCTATTACGCGAACGCGCAGAGAGTGCGACAGCTCATCCGGAACGATTTTGATGAGGCGTTTCGCGACGTCGACGTCATACTCGCGCCGGTCACGGCCGGAGAGCCCTTCAAGCTCGGCGAGAAGGTAAGCGACCCGCTCGCGCTCTATATGGAGGACGTTTTTACGACGCCCGCGAGCCTGGCGGGACTGCCGGCGTTGTCGCTGCCGGTCAAAGGATATCGGACGAAAAAAGGGTTTCCCATCGGGTTCCAGCTCATGGGACGGCGGGGAGCGGACGGGAGCGTCTTGGGTATCGGAAATTTCTATGACACAAACGTATCAGATTGACATCGGCGCCGTGGCGCATACCATGGCCGTTTTTCTCCTGCAAGTCGCTTCGCTGGAAGAAACGATTGCTGCCTATGTTGCACAGCACCTCACGGTATTCCGTTTCGTCGGCGGTGCCGTCTCGTTCATCCTCCTTATCGCCGTCGTGGTGCTTGCGAAGAAAACGCTCGACGTTTCCTGGAAGCGGCATTACGGGGAGTGAATGGAGCGCTTCCAGCCCCTCACAAATGAAAACAGCCCCACAAGGAGACTGTTTTCGGTTCCCTCGCCGCTCCGCCAGTTGGCGGAGCTCCTCGGGATGATGAGTTCGTAACCTTGCTCCACCGAGTCCGACTTGGCTTCGCTTCGGACGAACTCTATCAGTTGCGGGGGCCGGATATTTCACTACTCCCGAGCACTCAAGGCCTTGGGTGCTCGGTGCGTTCACGAACCCCTCGGTTCGTGGACTCCGCAACGGAGGGGACGCGGTGGCTTCCCCTCCGACCCACCCCTCGTTCAAATCCGTCTCCCGACAACTATAAACCACCTTCTTTCGAAGGTGGCTTATATTTGTTGCGGGGGCCGGATTTGAACCGGCGACCTCCGGGTTATGCCTACCACTACAATTTTCATTGCTCTACTTATTGTAGATTTGTGGTCTGGACTATCCCATCATCCTTCGGGTTACCTCAGGATGCCTGCCGTCTAGTCTCTACACCTTTCCCGTGTTGCGGGACTTGGCTCGGGATTGGCACGTCTAAGGGAACAGAGCTTTCCCCGAATTTGACAGGTTTGCAACTACCGTTACCGGTAGAGGGGCTCATATACTTGGGCCCGACGAGCTAACCAGACTGCTCTACCCCGCAACATCATAATATCAGATTACATATGGTATGCAAGTTTTCTGAACCTATGATATAATGTATGGAAATTACGATGACTATGGTTTATGGCAAAGTATGAACTAAGACTTAGGGCGAGGGCTTTAAGGAAGCAGGGTAATAGCCTTGGTTCGATTGCTCAACAACTTATGACGTCAAAAGGAACCGTAAGTTTTTGGTGTAGAGATATAGCGCTTACCGAACAGCAAGTAGCGGTGCTTCTTGCGAATAAAAGGAATGGCGCAAAGATCGGGCAGCTTATGGGCGCTGCTACTAATAAGAGAAAGAGATTTGAAAAGATTGAGAAATACAAAGAGGAGGGCAGAAAAAGATTAGGTGTTATCACGAATGAGAATCTTTTAATCGCTGGTTTATCGCTTTATCTAGGCGAAGGCTTCAAGAAGGCAAGGAAAGTCGGTTTTACGAATTCCGACCCAAAGATTATAAAGTTTGTAATGAGATGGTTGGAAGAGTGTTTTAATGTGACAAGGGAGCAATTAATGGCATCCGTACTCATTAATGAAATGCATAGATATAGAGAACGGGAGGTGGTCGATTATTGGGCACGCATTATGAATCTTCCTATGTCGCAGTTTAGAAAGACAAGGTATGCCCGTGTTAAGAATAAGAAGGTCTATGAAAACAATGATACATACTTTGGAACTCTTACTATCGTCGTATTGAAGAGCAGTGACTTGTTCTATAGAATACAAGGATTAATGGATGCGTTACTTGAGAGTAAGGGCCGGGGTAGCTCAACTGGTGAGAGCGTGGGAATCATAACCCCAAGGCTGGGAGTTCGAGTCTCCCCCCCGGCACAAAAGTAATTGTTAAACACTGAGTGTTTAACAGGCACGGCACCATTATGACGAAAGAAGAACAGCAGCAAGCCATCGTTGCATTCGCGCGGACGCTTATCGGCGTTCCGTACCGGTACGGCGTTTCGTACGATGAGGCGCCGAAGGTGTTCGACTGCTCCGGTTTCACGAAGTATCTCTTCGCGCATATCGGCATAGATATTCCCCGCAGCACGATTGAGCAGGCCGAGTTTGTCGGAGAAAAGATGGAACCGGATAGCGCGCTCGAGCCCGGCGACCTTCTCTTCTTCCGCGGCGAGCGCGGTCATTACAGCCCCGAGACGCCCGAGGGTGTCGGGCACGTCGCGGTGTATGTCGGTGACGACCGGGTTATCTCGGCTTGGGCAAGACGCGTTGGGCACTGGCCGGACCCTATCAGGGAAGTCGGCGAGGTGAAAGAAGAACCGCTGGCGCAGGTGACGGCGCGGTCGGGGCCGGTTGTCGCCGTGAAGCGGCTTATTGGAGGCGATGCATAACGTCCCGCTCTACTCCCAGCACCTCGACGTGCACGATGAGAAGTGGCGCGAGCATGCGTGCGGCATCGCGGCACTCAAGATAGTGCTTGATTATTACGGTGCGGAGACGCCTCCCTTGGATACGCTCATCGCGCGCGCAGCCGAGCGGGGCGCGTACCTCGAGGGTGTCGGTTGGAAGCACCGGGAACTCGCGGAGCTTGCGGGGACATTCGGTCTCCGCGGAGAAGCGTTTGATTGGGCGGCGCTTGAGCCCGAAGCCGCATATCAGGAACTCCTCTGCTTTTTCCCTGCGTCTCCGGTGCTCGCTTCGATATACAACGATTTTGATGCGGCGCGCGGCGGGCATATTGTGGTCTTAACCGGACTCGACGGCGACACTATTTCATACGCCGACCCCGATGCGACAGAGCGGGGAAGTATACTGCGGACCGTTTCGAAAGACGTTTTTCTCCGTGGCTGGAAGCGGAGAATCGTTCTTATTACCCCCACTACCGTCTTGTAAAGGGCGTATCCCTTCAGTACAATCAAGGTTGACGGTGCGGGCGTAGAGGAGAGGCCGTCCTCGGGTCCCTGTCACGGACCAAATCGCCGGTTCGAATCCGGTCGCCCGCGCAGAGTGTAAATGTCGCGATTTCTCTCGCTTCAAAATATTATTAATCTGCGGATAACCTTGGAGGATTCGAACGAAGGAGGGGTCGGGAGGAACCAACCCTGGTTCCTCCCGTGGAGGAGATTATTCAGAACCGTGGGTTCTGAAAACGGAGCGAGCGAAGTGGGCGAAGTTGTTCAATCCGGTCGCCCGCGCACGAAAAACCGCGTATAATGGGAGTAACCTATGAATCTTGACGAGATACGGGGCAAGGCGGTGTGGGAGATAAAAGGCGCGCGGGACGCCGAAGAGCTTGAGGCCGTCCGTGTGAAATATCTGGGCAGGAAGAGCGAGCTCACTGGCGTCCTCCGTTCGCTCAAGAACCTTCCGCTTCCGGAGCGGAAGGAACGGAGCGTGCTCGCGAATGCACTCAAGCGCGAGCTCACCGGCTTGCTGCAGGAGCGGGCGCGCGAGTTCTCGACGGTGCGCGGCGCCCGCGTGGACGTGACGCGCCCCGGGGAGCGGCTCCGCGTCGGTCATCTGCACCCGCTCTCCCTGATGTACCGCCGCGTCCGCGACATTTTCTCGTCCATGAATTTCTCCATCGTGGACGGACCGGAGATTGAAACGGACTACTACAACTTCGAGGCACTCAACATGCCGGCGGACCATCCGGCGCGCGACCTGTGGGATACCTTTTGGCTCGCGGACGGGCGGCTCCTCCGGACGCACACGAGTCCCGTCCAGGTTCGGTATATGGAAACGCACGAGCCGCCGTTTCAAATCATCGTACCCGGGCGCGTGTACCGCTACGAGGCAACCGACGCGTCTCATGAATATAATTTTTATCAGGTTGAGGGGCTGATGGTCGGGGAGGATGTATCGTTTGCTCACCTGAAGTACGTCATCGAGACGTTTTTGCGGCGGCTTTTCGGCACTGGCGTCGCGTTCCGTTTCCGGCCGAGCTATTTCCCGTTCACCGAGCCGAGCGTTGAAGTCGATATCCGCCGTACGGGGAAGGGGACAAGCTCGAAGTGGCTCGAGCTCATGGGAGCCGGCATGGTGCACCGGAACGTGTTCGACGCGGCGCGGTATAACCCCAGAGACATACAAGGGTTCGCGTTCGGTGTTGGTCTCGACCGCCTCGCGATGATACAGTACCACATCCCGGACATACGGCTCTTCTATTCGGGCGACCTGCGATTTACGAGACAATTTTAAGTGATTGGTTTCGGGAATCTAACAGAATTGTTAGATTCCCGAAACCAATCACCGAAACCAATCACGGTACGTTACGGAAATTTTATGAAATTTTCTTATACACTCCTCAAAACATATCTGCCGGAGCTGACGACCGGGCGGAAGCTTGCCGAAGCGCTTACTACGCATTCGTTCGAGACGGAGGCGGTTTCCGGGAAAACGCTGGAGGTGAGCATCCCGTCCAACCGGTACGCGGATGCGGCGTCGCATATCGGTCTCGCGCGCGAAGCGCAGGCGGTCCTGGGTCTCAGGAAGTCAAACGCGCCCAAACTCGTTTTCGGGAAGACGTCTCCCCGGAAGGGAACGGTCTCCGTTTCCGTGCGGGAACCGTCGCTTTGTCCCCGCTACATCGCGCGCGAGTGCACGGATGTGCGCGTCGGTGCATCGCCGAAGTGGGCGCAGACAGTCCTTGCCGAGTGCGGACTCCGAGCCGTGAACAACGTCGTCGACGCGACGAACATCGCGATGCTCGAGACGGGGCAGCCGCTCCACGCGTTTGACGCGGACAAGGTTCAGGGAGGCATTGTCGTGCGCCGGGCGAAGAAAGGGGAGCGCTTTACGACCATTGACGGGAAGCCGTGTACGCTCACGCCGGACATGCTTGTCATCGCCGACGGCAAGGGACCTCTGGCGCTCGCGGGCGTGAAGGGAGGGGACCGCGCCGCGGTCTCGAAGGACACGGAGCGCATCATCCTTGAGGCGGCCGATTTCGATTCCCGGAGCGTGTACCGCACGTCGAAGGCCGTCGGGCTCTCGACGGATGCGTCGCTCCGTTTCTCGCACGCCATGAGTCCCCTCCTTCCGGAAGCGGGTATGCACCGCGTCTCAGACCTCCTCCGCGAGTTCGGCGCGGCGAAGCCGGGTGCGATGACTGACACCGCGCCCCGCGCGCCCCGGGTCCGGCACCTCACGTTTTCTCCCGAGCGGTTCAGTCGGCTCACCGGTCTCCGTATCGGCAAGACGGAGGTGTCCGCGCTCCTGAAGCGGCTTAGTTTCTCCGCGGTAGGCAGCCGGGTGACCATCCCACCCCTCCGGGGAGACATTGAGAACGACGCCGACCTGGCGGAGGAAATCGTGCGGCTTTACGGATACGACAACGTGCCGTCCGAAGCGCCGCGCGTCCGTGTCGGCGCACATGAGACAGATGAACATTTCACGCTCGCCGACTTTGTCCGCGATGCGCTCGTCGCGTTCGGTTTCGATGAGGTGTACAACGACTCATTCGTGCCGGCGGGGGAGCTCGCGGTGCGAAACCCCCTCTCGCGGGACAAGACGTACTTGCGGGAGAGTGTCGTCCCGCTCCTCCTGCGGAACGTCTCGGACAATCTCCGGTTTTACGATACAGTGAACATTTTTGAAATCGGGAAGGTCTTTTCTCGGAAAGCGGAGCGGTACACGCTCGGCATCGCGGCGGGCAGCAAGAGCGCCGATGCGTTTTTCGCCGTGAAGGGGGCCGTCGAGGGGCTCCTCGAGGCGCTCGGGCTTACCGATTTCACGATGGACGAAGCGGAGGACGGGCACGGCGTCGTCGTGAAGAGCGAGCGGAAGATGCTCGGGACCGTCTCGTACGAAACGCGCGCCGCGTACGCGGAGCTTGACCTGGAGCAGCTTCTCACTGTCGTGGCGTGGGAACGGATGTTTCAGCCGATGCCGAAATATCCCGCCATCGTCCGCGACTTGTCACTCTCCCTCGCCGCCGCCGTGAAGATCGGCAAGGTGATGGAGTGCGTCGAGCTCTTTGATACGGAGCTCATTGAGGACGTTGACCTGGTCGACGAATACTTCGACGAATCGGGCGTGCGGCAGAGTATCACGCTGCGCATCGTTTTCCGCGCTGCCGACCGGACGCTCTCTGCGGAAGAAGTTGACACGGAGATGGCGAATGTCGCCTCGCTTCTCAAGCAGACGTTCGGCGTCGAAGCACGCTAATCGGGCGTGATTGGTTTCTGATTGGTTTCGGGAATCTAACAAATCTGTTAGATTCCCGAAACCAATCATCTGTTATGCTTCGCGGATTTCCGCGATGAGGTGTTTGATATTCGCTCTGAGGAGCGGGTACTGCTCGAGTTTGGGGTCCTCATCCAGGAGTTTCGCGGCGAAGAACCCCGCCTGTTTCACGATGGCGGGGTTTCGCACCGCTTTCATCGCGAGGTCGGGCATGCCGGTCTGCGTCGTGCCGAAGAATTCTCCGGGTCCCCGGAGCCGAAGGTCCTGTTCGGCGAGTTCCAGGCCGCTCCTCGCTTTGGCGACGAGCTCGAGGCGCTTGACGGTTGACGGGACGGATGAGTCGGTGAAGAGGAGGCAGTACGACTGGTGCTCACCCCGCCCCACGCGCCCGCGGAGCTGGTAGAGCTGGGCGAGGCCGAAGTGCTCCGAGCCCTCGATGAGCATGATGGTCGCGTTCGGCACGTCCACGCCCACTTCCACGACCGACGTCGCGACGAGGATGTCCGTTTCTCCCTCGGCGAACGCCTTCATCACGCCGTTTTTCTCCTTGCTCTTTAGTTTCCCGTGGAGCAGGGCGACGCGGAGGTCGGGGAACACCTGCTTTGAAAGCGTTTCATATTCCTCGGTGACCGTTTTCACGTCCGTGCCCGCATCGTCCGCCTTTTCTATCCGCGGGCAGATTACGAAAACTTGCCGGCCTTCCCGCACCTCTTTGCGTATAAACTCATACGCGCCCGCGCGCTTCGCGGGCGGGACGACGTACGTCAAGATACGTTTCCTCCCCTTCGGCAGTTCGGTGAGGTACGAGACATCGAGGTCGCTCCATATAGTGAGTGCGAGCGAGCGGGGAATCGGCGTTGCCGTCATGCTGAGGAGGTGCGGCGTCCGGTACTGCTCTCCGGACGCGGATTTTCCTCCGGAGGAGGACCTGCGCAGGAGGGCGGCGCGCTGTTCCACGCCGAAGCGGTGCTGCTCGTCGATGACGACGAGCGCGAGCCGCCCAAACGACACGTACTTCTGTATCAGGGCGTGAGTGCCGATGACGACGGGGATACTCCCGTCCGCAATGCGCTCCGCGAGCTCGCGTCGCTTTATCTCCCGTACCAACCCCTCTCCATACCAGAGCCGCACCTGCGAACTCGTGAGGAGCGCGATGCTTCCCTCGAAGCCGGGGAAGAGGTCCATAACCGTTTTGAAATGCTGGACCGCGAGCACTTCGGTCGGTGCCATAAGCGCCGACTGGAAGCCGGCGCGGGCGGCGAGGAGTGCGGCGAGTGACGCGATGACCGTCTTGCCCGAGCCGACGTCTCCTTGGAGCAGCCGGTGCATCGGGTGTTCCCGCTCCATATCCCGCTCTACTTCTTTCCTGACCTGCTGCTGCGACGCAGTGAGCCCGAAGGGAAGCGCGCGGATGAACTGGTCCAGGTATGCGTCGTCTTTCGGCACAGGGTGCGCGCTCAGGTTCAAAAACCTCCGTCTGCGGAGATTTTGATAGAGTTGGAAGATGAAAAGTTCCTCGAAGACAAACCGGTGCCGCGCCCATTCCGCCTCCTTGCCGTTTGCGGGGAAGTGAGCGCTTTGCAGCGCCTCGTTTATATCCGGGAGATGCGCTTCCTCTCGGATGGTGTTTGGGAGTGGGTCTTCATACGTTTCTTCGAGGAGCGGTTTCACGAGGTACCGGATGCCTCGCGATGTCAGGCCCTTTGTCTGCGGGTAAACGGGGATGATGCGCGCCGTGTGGCTCGGCGAGACAGCCGCCGTTTCGTACGCCGGGTTCAGGAAGAGGAGTGCGCCGGTCTTCGCTGACGGGTTCCCCGCGACACTCACCTCCGTGCCGGGCTTCAGCGTGTTTACGAGATACGGCTGGTTGAACCAGATGACGCGGACGGAACCGGTTTTGTCGGAGAGGAGCGCGTCCACGATGACCATCCGCTGGTTCCTCCACGCGCGGCGCGCCGTGATGCTCGCGACGGTTCCGCGGACCGTGCAGGGTTCGCCGGGGACGAGCGTCGCGACGGGCCTCACGCGCGAGAAGTCGTCGTAACGCGTCGGGAGATGGTACAGGAGGTCGCGGACGGTCCTGATGCCCAGTTTCTCAAGCTTCGGGAGATAGCGCTTCGCGCGAGGATAATCCGTAAGCGGGGTTGAGAGATTCATAACACGACTGTCCCCCCATCAGGAGTCGAACCTGAAACCAATCGCTTAAGAGGCGAGTGCTCTGCCAATTGAGCTATGGGGGGTCATTCTTTGATACCAAGGAGCGCGACGAGCTTTGGTTTGTCAAATCCGACGACGATGTTCCCGTCTATGTCCACGACGGGGACGCCCATCTGCCGCGACTTCTGCATCATCTCTTCCGCGGCGGCGTCGTCCACCGCGACGTTTTTCTCTTCGTAGGCGACGTTGTGCTCGGCGAAAAACTGCTTTGTCATCTTGCAGTAGACGCAGGTCGGCGTGGTGTATATGGTGACGTGAGCCATGTGATGCTTGTGATTACGTTAACTATTTCGGTACGACCTTTCGTCATTATAAAGAGCGGTTCCCGTTTTGGCAACCGTCGCTTCTCGGGGTATAATACGGAGCATTATGTATGACGTTATCGTTATCGGCGGCGGGCCGGCGGGCGTCGCGGCGGGCGTCTACGCGGCCCGCAAGCGCCTGAAGACGCTTCTTATGACCGAAGCATTCGGCGGTCAGTCGATTGTGTCCGACAGTATCGAGAACTGGGTCGGTGACGTACAGGTGAGCGGATTTGACCTCGCGCAGCGGCTCGAGCGGCACCTCCGGCGCTACGAGGACGTTGTTGACATCAAGACGGACGTCCGCGCGGCCCGCGTGGAGCAGCGCGGAAGCGGATGTACGGTCCGGAGCGAGGGGGGCGACATGTTTGAGGGGAAAGCGGTCGTTGTCGCCACCGGCGGGCGCCGGCGCCGACTCGGCATCCCCGGCGAAGACCGGCTCGAGGGCAAGGGGGTCGCGTACTGCTCCACGTGCGACGCGCCGCTTTTCAAGGGTAAGGACGTCGCGGTGGTGGGCGGCGGCAACGCGGGGCTCGAGGCGGTCATCGACCTCCTGCCGTACGCGAAGCGCTTGTATCTCCTGGAGGCGGCGGATGCGCTCCGCGGCGACCCGGCGACGCAGGAAGAAGTGACGAAAGCGGAACAGGTGACGATACAGACCGGCGCGAAGGCGAAGGAAATCGCGGGAGCGGAGACGGTTTCCGGACTCGTGTACGAGCGCGGCGGCGCGACGGAAACACTTCCCGTACAGGGAGTCTTCGTGGAAATCGGCTCCGTTCCCAACTCTGAACCCGTCGCCGGCCTCGTCGAGCTCAACGAGCGGAAGGAAATCGTCGTGGATTCGAAACGGGGGACGACGTCGCGGCCGGGCATATTCGCCGCCGGGGACGTCACGGACGACCCGTACAAGCAAAACAACATTTCCGCCGGTGACGGGGTGAAAGCGGCGCTCTCCGCATACGAGTACGTGAGAAAACTGGAGTCGTAACCATTCCGAAGATGCGCTACGCGGTGCCCAGAGAGATTGAGGAAATCGTGAGAGGTCTCAAGGAGGCCGGTTTTGAGGCCTACCCCGTCGGCGGCTGCGTGCGTGACCTCATCCTTAAGCGGATGCCGAAGGATTGGGACGTGACGACGAGCGCGACGCCGGAGACGGTGCAGAAGCTCTTTCCCGAAAGCGTGTACGAAAACCGGTTCGGTACCGTCGCGGTGAAGACGGGGAGCTCCGACCCTTCGCTCAAAATCGTCGAAGTGACGACGTTTCGCAAGGAGGGCCGCTACACGGACAAGCGGCACCCCGACACGCTCACGTTCGCGAAAACGCTCGAGGAGGACCTGGGGCGGCGGGATTTCACCGTCAATACCCTCGCTCTCCGCTATACAGCTCCCCGCGAGTATGAGCTCGTTGACCCGTATCAGGGGGAGCACGACATCCGGAAGAAGGTCATCCGGGCCGTCGGGAACGCGGCGGAGCGGTTTGAAGAGGATGCGCTGCGCCTCATGCGTGCGGTTCGCCTCGTCACGGAACTCGGCATATCGGAGGGGTGGCACATCGAGCCGGACACGTACTACGCCGTGAAGCAGCAGGCACAGCTTCTCTCCCTCATCGCGGCTGAACGAATTCGCGACGAGCTGGTGCATATTTTTATAGCGAAAGACGCGGCGCAGGGACTGCGCCTGCTGGAAGAGGTGAATTTGCTGCAGTACGTCATGCCGGAGATGCGGGAAGGCATCGGCGTGGAGCAGGCGAAACACCACACCTTTACCGTCTGGGAGCACGGCTTGCGGTCTCTCGAGTACGCGGTGGAGCGGGACTTTTCGCTCGCCGTGCGCATGGCGGCACTTCTCCACGACGTCGGGAAGCCCCGGACGAAGGCGGGCGAAGGCGAAGAGGCGACGTTTTACAACCACGAAGTGGTCGGCGCGCGTATGACGCGGAAGATGCTCGAGCGGCTCAGGTTTCCCCGGCAGTTCGTCCTCGACGTGAGCCACCTCGTGCGGCACCACCTCTTCTACTACAACGTCGGGGAGGTGAGCGAGGCCGGCGTGCGCCGGCTCGTGCGACGCGTCGGTGTCGAGTATCTTGACGACCTCCTGCACCTGCGGGAAGCGGACCGCATCGGAAGCGGTGTCCCCAAGGCGTTCCCGTACAAGCTGCGGCATCTACTGTATATGATAGAGAAGGTGCGGCGGGACCCGCTCTCGCCCAAGATGCTCGCGATCGACGGCAACGATATCATGAAGCAGTGTGGACTTATGCCGGGACCGAAAGTCGGGTGGATTCAGGGCGCGCTCATGGAAGACGTGCTGGACGACCCGTCCCGGAACACGAAGGAACTGCTTTCCGAGCGCGCGGAAGAACTTTCGCGGCTTTCTGATGAGGAACTGCGGGAGCGCGCCGCAGCGGGGAAGCAGCAGGTGGAAAAACTCGAGCAAGCCGAGGAGGAAGAAATCAAGGGGAAGTATCGGGTTGATTAGGTGGTAACGAGGAGCGCGATGCCTGTGATGATGGCCGCAATGCCGAGTATGTTGAGAAAGCTCACGCTTTCCCCGAAGAGGACGACGGATGCCGTCGTGACGAGGATGATGCTCGAGCTCACGAAGAGGGGATAGGCGACGTGCAGGCTTATCTTCCCCAAGCTCACGATATACGCGACGAAGGAGAGCCCAAAGAGCGCGATGCCGACGAACATGTTGTAGTTCGACACGACTGACTGCACGGTGAATCCCGTAGTGGAAAATGCCTCGGAAGCCCGCTTAGCGAACACGTTCCCCGTGGCGTTGCAGATGACCCCGAAGGCGAAGATGAGATACGGAAGCATGGAGGTATTATAGCATACCGTACATCTTCTCGTGAGCGGCACAGGAAGCTGCACCGGTAATGCGTATGCTCATAATTTTACCGCTATCAAGCTCCGCTCGCGGCCGAATTGAGCAGGGTTTTCTTCCGCTTTCACCGAGGTGAATCTCCTGATTTTTTCTTCGATTCTGTCAGGCCACTGGGTGAACATATTGACGAATTCCGGGAGGCGCAGATAGCTCTCGAATCCATCGCTAAAAATGAATAAAATATCATTTTCTTCGCAGCTTAGCGCTCCGTGGTTTACGTATCGCAACGCTTCTTTCTCGCCAGTCAGGCAGCCATAGCCGGTTCTTTCTCCTTTTTCGTTGATTTTATTCCTGAAGAATCTATGAGTGTAAGTTCCTTTTTCTATCTCGGT
>CAYYYM010000002.1:28143-42408 GCA_964476325.1 uncultured Candidatus Saccharibacteria bacterium
TCCAGTTCTGGTAACCCCTTGTCGGAGGCGGCGTCAGAAGGCTTTCTTGCCAGTGGGATGTTGAGTCAAATTTTTTGACTCCTCCTCCATCGAAAAGAGCGAGGTTGGCGTCGCAGATATTTGCCCAGAAAATTTTGTTTTCTTTAACCACTGCGGCAGCGGCTGTCGCGTGGAAGAAATCGAACGTGCCGAAGTCTATCGTTTTCTCCGTGCGATTACAGCTTTCATTGTATTTTCTGATCGCTTGGTTAGCGGTATCGAAGACCCCGAGAACATCTCTTTCGGAAAAGTCAGGATAGAGATTTTCAGCGGTTTCAATTGCTTTTTGACAAAAGACTTTTGCCACCTCGCTGGCCCCGGAAGGATTCGGATACGTATCTCCTTCGTTTAGTAGCAGGGTTACCCCATCGGCCACGGCGAAGATAGGGTATTTCTTTGACGCAAGGAGGTAGTCTTCCTGGGGGTGGCTGGCACCTGAAGCAGCACGCTTTGCGAGTTTCTCCGATGGTCGTTCTAAGATCTTGAGGACTTTCATTGGAATTTGGAAGTGCACCCGCCAGGATTGAACGCGGCGCTACGCGCTTTCACGAACCCAGCGGTTCGTGGGCTCCGCGACGGGGAAACTCCCGTTTCCCCGACCCCTTTCCCGTTCGAATCCCGTCGGGTTTGTGCACCCGCCAGGATTGAACGCGGCGTTTCACGCCTTCCCGAAACCCTCGGTTTCGAGGACTTCCGACACGGAGGGGACGCGGGGCTTCCCCTCCGACCCACCCCTCGTTCGAATCCCGTCGGGTTTGTGCACCCGCCAGGATTCGAACCCGGAATAACGGTTCCGAAGACCGTCGTGATATCCGTTTCACCACGGGTGCGTTATTTGAATTTTATGAGCCGCCGTGTAGAATTGCAATGGGGAGTTGCAGACACTATGTTAGTGAAGTTGCGCTAATATATAACTAAAATCGTGGAAGACTTGCTGACCGATCGTGAGGTGTTTTATAGGGTCTACGATGTTATGCGATGCATTGTAGAAAAACGCTTTGGGGTATGTATGTAAGATATGTTTAAGTGCAGCGTTAGTTTCTCCGCCAATTCGTATAGCCCGTACCGGGTGTCATGTCAATAAGTAGTATGAATAACGGTGCCTTTATTAAAGTGTATTGCGTATTAGAGCTTGATGGCAAGGTGGTTATGGCACAGGACGTTGAAGGTCAGCGTGGCTGGAAGTTTCCCGGTGGGCACGTCGAGGAAGGAGAGCTTATCGCCAGGGCTGCCAGGCGAGAAGTTAGCGAAGAAACCGGTTACGAAGTTACTTTCAGGTATTTTTTGCTGGCCGAGGATTTCTTTAATCATAAGCGTCCCAACGAGCACGATATGAGGTTTTATTTTGTATGTAATGTTGTGGGTGGTACGCGAAATCCCAAACGAGATGAGGTTGTCGCACTAAGAGATTTCAATAAAAAGGAATTAGCTAGTTTGAGTGAAGACAAGGTTTATCCGCCTCATTGGAATGCTCTACAGCGTTATCTTCGTGGAGAGGTATTTCCAGTCGATATTTTGCAGGTGACAGAGCAGTAAGAATAAGTAGTATGATTGGCCTAGCTTATTGAGCTACCCCTCTGTTATTTGAATTTTATGAGCCGCCGTGTAGAATTGCAATGGAGTGGCGGGCCGTCGTATAGTGGTAGTACGCACGCTTCGGGTGCGTGTAGTGGGAGTTCGATTCTCCCCGGCCCGACTCAAGAGGGGCCCATAGGTAAGTGGTATACCGCAGTCTTCGCATGACTGAGTCCCGAGTCCGATTCTCGGTGGGTCCACAATAAAAGAAGGTAATTTTATTGCCTTCTTTTATTGTCCCCGAGAATCGGATGAGGGGTGGGTCGGAGGGGAAGCAACCGCGTCCCCTCCGTGGAGGAGATTATTCAGAACCGTGGGTTCTGAAAACGGAGCGAGCGGAAGCGAGTGAGTAGGGAGATTCTCGGTGGGTCCACCCTAGAGCAAGAACCACGCCGCGAGCGCGGCGCCGAGCGTGCCGAACAAGATGTCCGAAGCGGTGTCGAGAAGCCCCGGCTGGAGGCCCGTCGTGACGTGATAGACGCCCCGGATATACGCGCCGACGGTAAATTCAAACGCCTCCCAGAGGAGCGTGACGACAAGGACGGCGCAGACCACCCGCCAACCCTTTCGTTTAAGAACGTGGGAGATAATGAGCGCAACCCACGCGCCGCCCACGAGGTGGACGAGGATGTCGTACCAGCCGAGCGTCTCGTACCAGTGGAACAGCGTACCGAATCCGTGCGCGGCGACGGTAAGGAGGGTGAATACAAGGAGCCAGTGTGAGGATTTCATGGTATGGATATGTTATAATAACAGTATTGCACGTGTTATGAAAAGGTCGGTGTATATTTTTGAACGAATGTCATGCAAGTAGAGAATTGGGCGAATGTAGTCGTCAGTTCCCTGGAGGAGATGTTGAACGGTGTGATGAGTTCCATCGGCAACATTCTCGGGGCGCTTATCATCTTCATCATCGGCCTCATCGTCGCATCCGGTCTCGGCAAGCTGATTGAGAAGCTCATTGAGCTGGTGAAACTCGACAAGCTCCTTACCAGCCTGGGATTGGATGAGCACTTGGAGCGCGCCGGCCTGCGACTCAACAGCGGCAAATTCTTCGGCAAGCTCACGTATTGGTTTTTTGTCATAGTTTTCCTGTTGGCAGCGGCTGACATATTGCAGTTCACGGCTCTGTCTCAGTTCCTGCAGGCGGTGCTGCTCTACATCCCGAACGTGCTCGTTGCGGTGCTTATCATGCTCGCGGCCATCGTGGTCGGGAACTTCCTGAGGGAGCTAGTGCGCTCTTCGGTGAAGGGCGCGAAGCTGAAAGGGTCTCGATTCCTGGCTTCGCTCACGTGGTGGGCGGTCATCGTATTCGGCTTCCTGGCCGCCCTTTCGCAGCTCGGCGTGGCGCGGGATATCGTCAACATCGTTGTCACGGGATTCGTCGCCATGATTGCGCTCGCCGGGGGCATCGCGTTCGGTCTCGGGGGGAAGGACTACGCGTCGTACCTCATGTCCCGGTTGCGGGAGCATCACGAGGACTAGCGCGCTGCAAGCAGATGCGCTTCCAAACTCCCCTTGCGCCGCAGGGGGAGTTTTGATACCATAGGGTGCACCATATCAGTATGTCAGTCGCAGTCATAGCAACAGGCGGGAAGCAGTACGCCGTTCATGAGGGAGATGCGGTTACCGTGGAGAAGCTGCCGGGCGCTGTCGGCGACACGCTCACTTTTGACGACCTGCTTTCGGGCCGGAAGGTCACCGGGGAGATTACGGGGCACGGCCGGGCGGAGAAGAAGATCGTCTTCCGCTACAAGTCAAAGACGCGCCACCGCGTGAAGCGGGGGCACCGGCAGGCATACAGCGTCCTTAAGATAACGGGAATTCAGTAGCTCACTTGCGCCCCTCGAGGGCGCTTTTGAGCGTTTCGGGGTCGGCGAACTCTATTTCCCCTCCCGTCGGCATACCCCGCCCGAGCCGCGTGACGGCGCGGGCGTATTTTTGGAGCAGCATCCGGAGGTGTTCCGTGAGGATGTTCCCTTCCGACGTCGGCGGGACTGCGATGATGATTTCGCGCGCGGTGCCGCCTGCCTCTTTCTCAATGCGGCGGATGAGGTGCTTGATGCGCAGCTTCTGCGCGCTGCCGAGCTCGCCAATGCGTCCCTCCCCCAGGACGAGATAGGTTCCCGTGAAGGTGCCGGCGCGCTCGAGGGACAGGACGTCCGTTTCCCGCAGCACGATGGCGACGCTCGACGCGTCCCGCTTCGGGTCCCGGCAGATGCGGCAGAGCTTCTCGCCTTTTTCCTTGATGAAGAAGCACCGGGGGCACCGGTCGACGTTCTTCAGCTCCGCGAAGGCGCGCTCGACGGATGCGAGCGTCTGCGGGGAGAGCGAGAGGAGTTGGAACGCCAAGCGGCGCGCCGCCCGGGGACCCAGAGAAGGGAGGCGGGAGAAGATTTCTACGAAATCCTGAATCGGTTTCGGGAGCATGGGATGGTCAGAAGTTTTCTTCGCTCTGCTGCGTGTCGATGGTCCGGAACGTCACCTTCTCGGGGTCGAAGTAAAGTTTGACCGAGCCGATGGGGCCGTTGCGGTGTTTCGCGACGATGACTTCCACCTGGTTCCGGTCGTCGTCCGCTATTTCCGAGTCAAGCGTCCCCCGGTCCTTGCGGTACAGGAAAAGCACCACATCGCTATCTTGCTCAATCGAACCTGACTCGCGGAGGTCGGAGAGGCGGGGGATTTTGCCTTCGCGCTGTTCCACCGCCCGCGAGAGCTGTGAGATGGCGATGACGGGGATTTTCAGCTCGCGAGCGAGTGCTTTCAGGTTCCGCGATATTTCGGTCATTTGCTGGACCATGTTGTCACTCCGCCCGCCCGGCATGATGAGCTGGATGTAGTCGATGAGGAGCAGGTCGAGGCCGTGCTCCAGCTGGAGCTTGCGCGCCATGGAGCGGAGGTGGAGCATGGTCGGCGAAGCGGTATCCTCGATGAAGAGCGGGACGTCTGAAAGTTCGCCGAGCGCGTGCTGGATGAGCGCGAACTCCGTCTCGTCGCTGATGTTGCCGGTCCGGAGTCGCCAGAGCGAAACCTGCGCCTGGCTTGCGACGATGCGGTCGACGATTTGGTCCGTCGACATCTCGAGGGAGAAGAATCCTACCGTCTTGTTGCGCAGGGCGGCGTTCCGCGCGATGTCGAGGGCGAGCGACGTTTTCCCGAAGGAGGGGCGCGCGCCGATGATGACGAGGTCCGACTGCTGGAATCCGGAAAGTATGTTGTCGAGTGCCCGGAACCCGCTCGGAACGCCGCGCAGACGACCTTCCTTGTCGCCGGCGTGCAGCTTCTCGAACCGCTCATAGGCGACGGGGAGCTCGTCCCGCAGATGAATGAACTTCTGCACCCGGCTCGCTTGGGAGAGGCCGAAGATGCGCTGTTCGACTTCGTCGAGCAGCTTGTCGAAGCTCTGCTCCGTCAAGCTTTGTTCGCTGATTTCCGCCGATGCGGTGATGAGGTCCCGCCGCACCCGCTCCTCGTGGACGATTGCCGCATAGCGCTCCACGTGCGCCGAGGTCGGGACGTTTTCGATGAGGTCGCTCACGTACTGTTCGCCGCCGACGGCTTTGAGCTGTTTCCGCCGCCGCAGCGCGGCGGTGACGGTAAGCGCGTCGATGGGCTCGCCCTTGCCAAAGAGCGACGTCATCGTTTCGTAGATTTTCCGGTGCGCCGGCAGGTAGAAGTCGGCGGGCTCCAGGACGTCGGCAACCTTGAGAATCGCTTTGTTGTCGAGCATCAAGGCGCCCAGGACCGACATTTCGGCTTCAAGGTCTTGCGGGGGGAGTTTGGTGTTTTTCTGCGGCATACCCAGTATAATTACGCCGATAGGTTGTACCCTCGGTCTTTATGGTTACTGTTTAGTTTTATTATACCGTTTTGCGCGGTATTTTTAGCGGTTCTTTTCTCGGAGAGTATCGGTGTAATTATACTGGGCATAGACGAAGGGGCCGAGCGGCGTATCTTCCACCTCATATCCTAACGCGCGTATTTTTTCGCGCAATGCGTCGGAGCGCATAAACTGTTGATTACGCCGGAACGTTTCGCGTTTTTCCGCTTTGCGGCGGGCTCCGCGCGGTGCATAAGCCGGCTCGAGCTGGAGCCCGAGCATGCCGAACGCGTCTGTCACGAAGCGCCTCAGCGCCCGCGCGTCACCCCTCCCCAGCTCCCAGACCGTTCCTTGGATATCCCGGATGAGCGTGAGGAGCGCCGCGAGCGCGCGGGGCGTGTGAAAGTCATCGTCGAGCGCTTCGTCGAATTCGCGCCGTGCCGCGGCGATGCGCGTTTCCACTCCGGCGTCCTTTGCGGACGCCTTTCGCTCCAGGAACGCGAGTTTGCTTACGAAGAGCCGGACTGATGCGAGCGTTTCCTCCGCCTGCACGGCCGCGGACTCGTCATAGTCGAAGCGCGAGCGGTAGTGGTGCATGAGGACGAGTATACGGAGCGCCGCCGCCCCGTGCCGCGCGAGGAAATCGCGGATGGTGACGTAGTTGCCGGCGCTCTTTGACATCTTCTCGCCGTGAGCGGTGAGGAAGCCGGTGTGCAGCCAGATTTTCACGAACGGCTTCTTCCCGTACGCCGCCTCCGCCTGGGCGATTTCCGCCTCGTGGTGGGGAAACTTGAGGTCCGTCGCGCCGCCGTGGAGCTCGTATTGCTCGCCGAAATGCCGGACGCTGATTGCCGTGTCTTCGATATGCCAGCCGGGACGTCCCCAGCCGAGCTTCGTGTTCCAGACGGGTTCACCTTCCCTGGTTACGAGAAAGCGC
Organism: uncultured Candidatus Saccharibacteria bacterium; assembly: GCA_964476325.1. Lineage (GTDB taxonomy): Bacteria > Patescibacteriota > Minisyncoccia > UBA6257 > GWB1-50-10 > GWA1-54-12. The sequence goes on from CAYYYM010000002.1 coordinate 34,515, forward strand.
CTGCAGCGCGATGCTTTGACCGGTGTTTTCGGATATTTCCAGAGGCAAAAGTCGCCCCGGTTCCGTTTCTTGACGCTCTCGTCGATGCGCGAGACCGAATCCTCCGCTTCTCCCGCGGTGCGATGCGAGAGCTTTCCATAATCTGGGAACTTGGCGATGTTGAAATACAACCCCTCGCCCGGTATTTCGTACGCGAATCCCTTCTGCCGGAGCAGCTGCACCTGCTTCACGATTTCCGGTATGTATCTGCTCGCGAAGGCGTAGCGGTCGACGGATGTGATGCGGAGCGCCCGCATATCCTCGAAGTATGCCTTGGCGAACCGGCGAGCGAGCGCGAGCGGCGATATGCCGCGCTCCCGCGCGCGGGCGATGATTTTGTCGTCGACGTCGGTGATGTTCTGGATGTACGTGAGCGAACGCCCCTGCGCGCGGAGATAGCGCGCGATGATGTCGAACGAAAGGTACGTGCGCGCATGCCCGATATGCGAGAAGTTGTACACCGTCGGTCCGCAGACGAAAAGATGCAGCGTGCCGTCCGGTAGCTGCTCTTTCTCTCCCGACAATGTATTGTATGCCCGTATCATCGCTAGATGCTCCAGTTCAGGACGACATCTTCCACTTCCGGCGTTTTTGACTGCTTGAGGTCGCTCTGGAGGCGAGCCTTGTAGCGGAGATACCGGTTGTCCGCCGTGATATTCTTGTCGACGCAAATCGCCTTGTCCGGACCGGCGCCGGGGTCGGCGGTGCCGATGACCGGGCACTCGGCGCCGTACCACGCACTGCCGCTGCCGTTCGGTCCCTCGTAGTTCCACGGACCGCTGGCTGAGGTCGCCACCGCGATTTGAAAATCAACCGACGTGCCCGACGGCTGGGAGCCCTCCCAGATGATACTGTGGAGCGTCGCGCCGCCCGCGCGCTCGGTGTCGACGATGGACGATTCCAGGTATCCGGCGATGCGGCCCGGGCGCCAGCTCGTCTCCACCTTGTAGTCGCTCGTGCCGCAGCTCGAGCTGTTCGCGCAGTTGAAACTAACCCACCCTTCCACGTCGTTCCAGGCGTAGCCGTTGAAGACGCCGTTCGCGTCGATGGTGACCCTGAAGTTCGACGAGGCGCAGGTGCTTGACGCGTCTTCGACCGTCGAGCCGTCGCAGTCGCCGTCGCCGCACCAGAAGTGTATCCACCCGACGGTATCGTTCCACGCGCAACCCGAGAGACTACCGCCTCCATCGGCATTCGTCACCTTGAAATCGCTCGTCCCGCAGATGTTCCCGCCCGGCGTCGTGTCGCAGTTGAGCGCGATTTCCCCGATGGAGGAGCTCGCATAGCCGGAGAGCGTCGAGGTGCCGACGCTCACCGTATCCGTGCCGTAGAAGTCCCACCAGCCGGAAAGGTCGCTCCATGCCCAGTGGTCCGTCGCGTCTATGTTCGTCTCGGCGGTCCCTATGCGGACGGTGAACGCCAGGGCACCCACGAGGACGAGGAGACCGATGACGATGAGTACCTGTTTTTGCTTCATAAGTGAGCTCGGGTGCTTCCGCTGAGACGGTTTCTTGGGCACCGGTCGTTCGCGCGCTCCAGCGGCGCGCGCCGACCTGCGTTCTCGGCATGCTGGCTCCTACGGAGACCAAGCCCAGCACGCCTCCGAAAGCTGCCAGAAACCGTCTCAGCTCGCGCACTTCCGTGTTAGTTATTATACCATTCTTTGAACCAAATCTTCATCTGCGGTATGATGTATGGTATGAGCCGTTTCTACCACGGACGGAGGACGAAAAACATCTTTGACCCGGCTTCGAAGGAGCCGTTTCGTTTGAGCAGGAGCAAGATTGACTTGTTTCTCAACTGCCCGCGCTGTTTCTATCTCGACCGGCGCCTCGGCGTCGACCGGCCGCCCGGGTACCCCCTGAACCTGAACAGCGCCGTCGACAAGCTGCTCAAGAAGGAGTTCGACGTACACCGGGCGCAGGGGACCGCGCATCCCTTTATGGAAGCATACGGCATTGATGCGGTGCCGTTCAAACATCCCCAGCTTGACACGTGGCGGGAGAACTTCGTCGGCGTGGAGTACCACCATCAGCCGACGAACCTCGTCCTCGCCGGCGCCGTCGACGACGTGTGGGTAAATCCGCGCGGAGAGCTCCTCGTCGTGGACTACAAGGCGACGGCGAAAGACGGCGAGGTCGGCATCGACGCCGACTGGCAGATTGCCTACAAGCGGCAGATGGAATTTTACCAATGGCTCCTGCGACGGAACGGCTTCACGGTCTCGGACCGGGGATATTTCGTGTATGCGAACGGCGAGACGGATAAGGAGGCCTTTGACCGGAAACTTGAATTCGACGTCCGGGTCATCCCGTACGACGGGAACGACAGCTGGGTCGAGCAGGCGGTTCTCGACGCGCGGGCGTGCCTCGAGGGAAACGCGCCGCCTCCGCCGGGGGACGACTGCGACTACTGCACCTATTACCGCGCCCGAGCCGAACTTGAACGCGCCTCATCACTCCTATGATTCCGAAATCCATGCATCTTGCCGTCCTGCACCGCCTGAAGCAGCAGGCGCTCCGCGACGGTTACGGAACGGGGCTCGTCCAGGCGGGACGGACGCACGACAATGTCGTGGTGCTCTCGGCCGACCTGAAGGAATCCACGCGGTGCGAGCGGTTCGCCGAGACCTTTCCCGAACGCTTCATCGAAGTCGGCGTCGCCGAGCAGAACATGGCGGGTATCGCCGCCGGTCTCGGCATCTCCGGGAAGATTCCGTTCCTGTCCTCGTACGCCGTGTTTTCGCCGGGGCGGAACTGGGAGCAGCTGCGGACGACGGTTTGCTATAACGACGCGAATGTGAAGATCGCGGGGCACCATGCCGGCCTTTCCACCGGGCCCGACGGTGCGACGCACCAGGCACTCGAAGACGTCGCGCTCATGCGCGCGCTGCCGAACATGACGGTCATCGTGCCCTGCGACGCCGAGGAGGCGCGCAAAGCGACGCTCGCCGCTTGCGACGTCTGGGGACCGGTGTACCTCCGTTTCGCGCGGCCCAAGACGAACGTTCTCACCACCGACAAGACGCCCTTCACGCCGGGGCATGCGGAGCGGTTCTTTTCCTCGCGGAAGCCGCAGGTCGCGGTCTTCGCATGCGGGAGCATGGTGTACGATGCGCTCAAAGCCGCAGAGGAGCTCGAGCGCGACGGCGTCGGAACGACGGTATACAACGTGCATACGATAAAGCCGCTCGATACGCGGACGCTTCTTGCCGCCGCGAAACAGGCGGGCGCCGTCGTGACGGTCGAAGAGCACAGCGTCATCGGGGGACTGGGCGGCGCGGTGGCGGAACTCCTCGCGGAGGAGCTGCCCGTCCCGCTCCAGCGGGTCGGGACACAGGACACGTTCGGCGAGTCGGGAGCGCCCGATGAACTTTTGAAGAAGTATGGCCTCGACGCGGCGGGCATCAAACGGGCCGTGCGGAGCGCAGTACGGAAGAAGCAATGACGCACTACGACATCATCACCATCGGCACGGCGACGCGGGACGTCTTCCTGCGGACGAAGGAGATGAAGCGCCTCACCGACCCAAAGCACCTGAAAGCCATTGGTTTTCTAACCGGCGAGGCGGAGTGCTTCGCCCTCGGCGCGAAGCTTGAAGTTGAGACGTTCCTCGCGACCGTGGGCGGTGGTGCGGTCAACACCGCCGTCACGTTCGCGCGGCAGGGGTTCCGGACGGGCGCGATTATCAAGGTGGGCGACGATGCGGGCGGCAGGGAAGTCGTGAGCCGGTTGAAGGACGAGGGAGTGCACGCGCTCCCGGCGATGGACAAGCGGAGCGCGACGGGATACTCCACGATTCTGCTCACCGAGCGGGGCGAGCGGACTATCCTCGTGCACCGCGGCGCGAGCGAAGAACTCACGGCGCGCGACCTGAAGCTCTCGACGTTTTCCGCGCGATGGGCGTACCTCGCGCCGAGCAAAATCCCGTTTAACGTCATGTACGACGCCGTCGCCGCGCTGAAGCGGCGGGGGACGAAAATCGCCCTCAACCCTTCCCGCTTCTATCTCGACATGGGCGCGCAGAAGCTGAGGCCGCTCCTCAACAAGTGCGATGTCGTCACTATGAACCAGGAAGAAGCGTCGTACCTCACCGGCGTTGCGTACGACAAAGAGCACGCCATCTTCAGGAAGCTCGACAAGCTCGTCGAGGGCGTGGTGGCGATGACGCGGGGGCGGGACGGTGCCGTGCTCTCGGACGGCAGCTATCTCTACCGCGCCGGCATTTATCCTGACAGCGGCGCGGTCGACCGCACGGGAGCGGGGGACGCGTTCGGCGCGGGGCTCGTCGCGGGACTTATGGAAAAAAACGACCTGGCGCACGCGCTGAAGCTCGCGTCGGCGAATGCGGCATCCGTCGTGGAGTCGATTGGCGCGACGGAGTCGGCGCTCCCGCAGGGCGCGCTGCGGCGGCAGCGGTTCCGCTATCTCGATTTGGATATCGAGCCGTTGGTATGAATCCCGATAGTGTCAATCCGCACTATCGGACACTGTCCTCCCGCAAAACATTTCAAGGTATGTATGAACAAGGTTCGATTATCAGACGACGGGTGTGCTGGCACACCCTGACACTATCGGGATGAACGGAACAGAAAACATCGCGCGCATCCTGCGCGCGGACAAGGACGATGTCCGCACGCTTGACGAACGGCTCGGCGCGGTCTCGGGCAAGCGGGACGTGGTGGAGCGGCTCGCGCTCGAGAACGAAGCGCGCATCGCGGCGGCGCTCCAGAAGCTCGACCTTCCCCGGAGCGCATCCGCGCGGGAAGTGTACGATGCGCTCATCTCGAAGGTTGAAGCGGATGACCATAACCTGTATGAAGCGCTCGGGCGGCCGAACGTATCGCGACAGGCGGATGCGGAGCGGGTGGCGGAGCGCATCCGGAAGCGCGTTCCCGTACCACCCGGTTTTTTCCTGAAGCCGGAGCGGGCGGCGGACTTGCTCCGCAAGGTGCCGCCGAAGCAGGTGATGCGATACGCGGGCGTTTCCTCTGTCGACGAACTCCTCGAGCAGAAGGACTTGTTTGAGGTGTACTGTACCCTCCGGTTCATCGAGAGCGAGGAGTGGATGAACGACGAGTTTCTCCCCCTGTACCGCGACCTCACGCCCGATGATTTCGAGGAGCGGGACGTCGCGGTACGGGTTTTGAGCACCGCGTGGAACGACGAAGCGCAGCGGTTCGTCCGCAAGAAGTGGCACAACATATCGCACCTGAAGGAGCTGGGCGTCGTTTTCGTCATCCCGCTCATGCTCGGCATATCCGGCGAACTCCTGCGGACGGTGAGCTTGATACTCCACTATCTCCACGAAGTGCCCTTTTACGCGAACCTGTTCAGGAAAAGCGCCGCCGTGCCGGAACTTTTTTCGCGGCAGCTCATCTCGCTCCTGCGAGGCGACGTGATTGACCGGCGGTTCGGCGGACGAGAGACGTCGCTCTGGCTCGTCGTCCAGCGCTACCTCGCGAAGGACGACCCGTACGACTGGCGGCTCACCGTTCCTCACGTGAACCCCGAGGCGCTGCACTGGATGCGCGCCGAGTCCGCGCTCAAGCTGCTCGACAGCGCCGACGTCTCGTTTTGGGAGGGGCTCGGCTGGGTCGGCGACTATTTCAGGGATGAGACGGGGAACGACCTCCTCGTCAGTTTCGACCTCGTCGATACGGTGATGAGTTTGGTTAAGGAAAAGCAGATGGTGAAGTACCTCTACCACCAGCAGGAGGCGCTCTGGAACCAGATTTTCATCTCGCACTTCGGCGTGGAGGGTTTGGAGCGCTTTATGGAGGAGTACCTCATCCAGGGATACTTTGAGATTTAATGGTATCAATGTGATACTATTAAGGCATGGATTTGATACCATTAAGTGCGAGACAGCAGAAGATATTGGGCATAGTCAGAGAATCGGGGACGTGCTCCGCACCCCGCATCCAGGAATTAATAGGAGGTGCATCGCTCCCGACGGTAAAGCGAGACATTGCTGCACTCGTGAGAGGAGGATTTGTTGTATCTTCCGGCAGGGGACGGGGCGCGGGGTATGTACTCACAAAATCCGGCGCATTGTTCGCGCCGGTGGATGCGCATGCGTACTGCGCCACGGAGCCGGACAAGCGCGCGGCGTTTGACCGGTATGATGATACGCTTATCGCACACATTCCTCCCTCGGTATTTTTTGACAACGAGCGCGCACAGCTTGATAAGGCGACCGGGGAGTTCCGCGCCCGCTCCGTGGAGCTTTCGGAAACCGTTGCGAAGAAGGAACTGGAACGGTTCATTATAGAACTTTCTTGGAAGTCCTCGCGCATCGAAGGTAATACCTATACCCTCCTTGATACGGAACGGCTCATCAAGGAAGGAATCGAAGCAGCGGGGCACAGCCGCGCGGAGACGGTAATGATTCTGAACCATAAGAAGGCATTTGAATTCGTGTACGCCAATGCCGCGGAGTTCGCGGGTGAACCGCCGCGGGCGGCAGTGGAGGAATTGCATCGCCTACTCACGGACGGACTGGAAGTGGGACGGGGCATGCGACATCAAGCCGTCGGCATCGTTGGTACCCGTTACCGCCCTTTGGATAACCAATTCCAGCTCGCGGAAGCAATGGATGCGCTCCGCACCGCTATTGGGAAGGCGAGCGAGCCGTACACCGCCGCGCTCGTCGCGCTGCTCGGCGTGAGTTACATCCAGCCGTTTGAAGATGGCAATAAGCGCACTGCACGGCTGTTGGCGAACGCCGTGTTGCTCGCCCGCGATGCCGCGCCGCTTTCATACCGGAGCGCGGACGAGGCCACGTATCGCGAAGCGACACTGGTATTTTATGAGACCCACTCACTCGTGCCATTCAAAGAAATTTTCGTTACCCAGTATCTTTTCGCTGCAGAACAATACGGACTCGCACCCCCATAGCCCGCTTCGTGTTCTGATATGCTATAATACTTACATCATGAACCGTCTCCCATATCTCCTCCTCACACTCCTCCTCCTCGCACCGACCGCCTCCGCCATCAACGTGGGGGACGTAGGTGCCGTACCGAACTTCCCCGTGGGACTCACGGTAGGCACCTCCACGGTGATGCACCTCAACTCGGGAGCGAGCCTCGTCTTCCCCGACGGCAGCACCCAGACTACGGGCTTCACGGGCATCGCCGACGTCTCCGCCGCCCAGGTCTCCGCAGGCGTCTTCGGCTCCACGCAGGGCAAGGGCAACTACACCTTTCAGAAATCAAGCACCTCCGACACCGTCCTCTTCATCGACGCCACGAACGGGAGAGTGGGGGTGGGGACCACCTCCCCCGGGGCGAAGCTACAAGTTGAAACGTCTTCAGGAAACGGCTTCAGGTTTACGGAAAGCGGAACGCCTGGCGGATATTATGGAACCTTTACTGTCAATGCGAATGGGCTTGTTATCAATTCAGGAAGCGTATCGAGAGATTTGAGATTGCAGACTGCTACGACCGATAGATTGACGATAAGCACTTCCGGCAACGTGGGCATCGGGACCACGAGCCCTCTACAATTACTTTCTGTCAATGCAGCTTATACTGCTTATAACCTTGGTGTTCCCCAAACTAGTGGTACTACTCAACATGGGATTTTAAGATTACAAACCGGTCCGAGTACGTCTATAAATTATGGCGAAACACTTGATATGGGAATGAATGTGGTACCATCTTATGGCTGGATTCAAGCAACAAATAAAGACAACCTCGCTACTGATTATCCTCTATCGCTAAATCCAAACGGCGGCAACGTGGGCATCGGGACGACGAGCCCGGGAACTTACAAACTAAATGTAAATGGCGGCGATATATACGGCAGTGGAAGCGCTAACATTTATTCTTTGGGTGTAAGGAGGTCTTCGG
>CAYYYM010000003.1:0-18590 GCA_964476325.1 uncultured Candidatus Saccharibacteria bacterium
CAAATCGGGCCGGAGTCGGCGCGAACCATCGCCGCAGAGGTGAAGGAGCACGTGCTTCTGCCCATCCAGCCGGCGCTCGACGAATGGGACGTCGACATCGACCTCATCGACACCGCGCATGCGGGAACGCTCCAGCGCGTCGTGCCGCAGGAACCTGAGAAAAGGGAAGTGGAGGGAGCAGAAGAGGAGATGGGAGAGCGCACGGAGCCGGCAGCGGAGGAATCGAGCCGTCCCGAGCCGCCGGTTTCGGGTTCGCCGAAGCCGTTCGTACTGCATACGGAGGAGTCGGAGGCGCTCACTCCCGAACCGGCGGCTCCTGGGGCGACACCGCCTCGTAAGCGGCTCTCGCTTTCTTCCCTCGGCGGCGGATTTTTCGGCAATGTGCCGAAAGAAGCCGACGCGACTCCCAGCGCGCGCGTCAACATCCCGGAGAAACCGCGCGTCGTCCACTACCGCGAACATCAGGCGCCCGTCGGCGACGTCGGAGACGACCAGGGATTCATCGACTTAAGCACCATCGAATCGCGGCGCGGTGCGAAGGATGTGAGACCGAAGGTGGAAGGGAATACGATAGACCTGCGAGCGGAAGATGACGAATAAAGTTTGACATCGCGCGCTCCGAACTATGGCACGATTCAGCGTCCCCCAATTCATAGAAGAAAAACCGAGAATCATCGGTCCGTTGACACTCCCTCAGTTTCTCTACGTCGCCGCTGGCGCGGGTGTCGCGGTTCTCGCCTTTTACTTCGTCAGCAATATCGCGCTCAAGTTTATCATCATCACGCTCTCCGTCGGCATCTCCGGCGCGTTCGCTTTCGTGAACTTGAACGGACAGGCACTCCCCCGGCTCATCCTCTCCGCCGCTACCTTCTGGCAGAAACCCGGCCGCTACGTCTGGAAACGGGAGCTGCCGACACAGACCATCGACGTCAGCAGCTTGCAGAAAATCAACGAGCTGCGGCGGGGGATGAGCCTCCAGGAACGCATCAAAACCCTTGCGCTCAAGGTAACGACCGGAAGCATTCCGTTCTTCGGGAAAAAGGAGGCGCGCCCGGCGGAACAAAAACCGCAGTATCAGAACGTGCGATTCCTGACCGGCGAAACGAGGAGCGTGAAGCGCGTCGATTATTGACCTATAATGTAACTATGGCACGAACGGGAGCGACGCAGCAGTTCGTACAAATACAGGACATCCGGGACGGCGTGGTGTATCTCAAGGACGGCGGCATGCGCCGGATACTTATGGTGGGGGGCGTCAACTTCGAGCTGAAGTCCGAGGAGGAGCAGGAAGCCATCCTGCGCAGTTTCCAAAACCTGCTGAACGGGCTCGATTTCACGCTTCAGTTCTTCATCCACTCGCGGAAGGTGAACGTCCGCCCGTATCTGGAGAAGATACAAGCCCGCGAGAAGCAGGAGCAGAACGAGCTCCTGCGGACGCAGATAGAGGAATACATAGAGTTCATCAAAACGTTCGTGGAGGAAAATCCCATCATCACCAAGAGTTTCTTCGCCATCGTCCCGTACAACCCCACGGCCGGCGCGGAGCAGGCGAAGGGTCTCCTTGCCGGCATCCTCGGGGGACCGAAGCAGAAAGCCAAGGAAGCGGATGTGGAGCGCGCGCTCCAGCAACTCGGCCACCGCGTCGATGAGGTGACGAGCAGTCTGGAAAACATCGGGCTTCACGTCACCCCACTCGACACCCAGGAGCTCGTCGAGCTCTACTACAACCTCTATAACCCCGAGCTCACCGAGAAGCAGGGGACGGAGATACCGTACGGAGGGGCGAACGCCGGCGAGGCGGCGGATGCCGAGTCGTAACACTATGGAAATCAAAGTACCACAACCGTTCAAACCGTCCGAGGAGCGCATCGCGAACATCATCGCGCCCGCGGGCATCGAAGTCGGCCCGAACTATCTCAAATCCGGCGAATACGTCGCGCGCACGTTCTTTATCTTCACGTATCCGCGCTACCTCACGAGCGGCTGGTTCTCGCCGATTATCAACCTCGCCGAGATGATGGACATCTCGATTTTCGTGCACCCGATGGACAGCGCGACCGCGCTCAAGAACCTCCGCAAGAAAGTGACCGAAGTCCAGGTGGAGATGGCGGAACGCGAAGAAAAGGGGTTCGTGCGCGACCCCCAGCTCGAGACGGCATACCAGGACATCGAAAACCTGCGGGATTCGCTCCTGCAGGGAACGGAGAAGCTCTACCGCATCGGTGTCTATATCACCATCTACGCGGCGGGCGCCGAGGCGCTGGAACAGCTCGAAAATACGGTCCAGTCGATGCTCGAGGCAAAACTCATCTACGTAAAGCCGGCGCTCTTCCGGCAGGAAGAGGGGCTCAACACGACACTCCCGCTCGGTAAGGACCTGCTGCAGGTCCACACGCCGCTTAACACGGAGACCGCGTCGTCGCTCTTTCCCTTCGTCTCACCCGACCTCACCTCGGACGAGGGTATCCTCTACGGGGTCAATATGCACAACAACAGCTTGGTCATCTTCGACCGCTTCGGGCTCGCGAACGCCAACTCCGTCGTCTTCGCCACCTCCGGCTCCGGCAAATCGTACGCCGCAAAGCTTGAGATACTCCGTTCGCTCATGATGGGAACGGACGTCATCGTCATCGACCCCGAGAATGAATACGAAAACCTTGCGAACGCCGTCGGGGGGAGCTTCTTCAAGATATCGCTCACGTCGTCGAACACCATCAACCCCTTTGACATACCCCTCATCCCGGAAGACGAAGAGCCGGCGAACGTCTTCAAGTCGCACGTCCTGAACTTGACCGGCCTCATCAAGCTCATGCTCGGGGAGGTGACGCCCGAGGAAGAATCGCTCCTCGACCGCGCCATCATCGAAACGTATGCGGCGCGGGACATCACGGCGGAGAATTTCGGCAAGACCCCCGACATGAATGCTCCGCTCCTCAGCGACTTCCAAACCGTCCTGCAAAACACCGAGGGGGGCGGCGGCATCGCCCAGCGGCTCGACAAATACGTACATGGCTCGTACGCGGGCTTCACCAATGTGCCGACGAACGTGGATACCACGAACCGCTTCATCGTCTTTTCCATCCGCGACCTCGAGGACCAGCTCCGTCCCATCGCGATGTACATCGTCCTGAACTTCGTGTGGCGGCTCGTGCGTTCCGAACTCAAGCGGCGGATGCTCATCATCGACGAAGCGTGGTGGATGATGCAGCACGAAGACAGCGCATCGTTCCTCTTCGGGCTCGCCAAGCGGGCGCGCAAGTACTATCTCGGCGTCACCACCGTCACCCAGAACGTCGACGACTTCCTCAACTCCCCGTACGGCAGGCCGATTATCACCAACGCCGCGCTTCAGCTCCTCATGAAGCAGGCAGCCGCGAGCATCGATACTATCGGTGACGCCTTCGCGCTCACCGAACGGGAAAAGTCGTTCCTCCTCGAGACGCGGGTGGGGGAGGGCATCTTCTTCGTGGGACTGAAGCACGTCGCCATCAGAATCATCGCTTCGTACACCGAGGACCAGATTATCACCACCAACCCCGAGCAGATGCTCCAGTTCAGGCAGCTCAAAAAATCCGCGGACGAATCATGATGGGGGATAAAGAACTCAAGCCCTTCAATGAAGCGGAACTGGTCGTCGGGACGCTCGGCTGTCTCCTCGTCGACGGGGCGTCCGCTCTCCTCGACCTCGTTCCCGCCTTCGGGCTCCTCGCCGCGGCGGCTATACAGTCCGGCGCGAGCTTCGGCACCACGTTCTGGCTCATGACGAAAGGGGGCAGCCGCGCGGCGCGGCTGGAGCGCCAGGTTCTCAAACAGGGCGTCAACATCCTACCCATCCTTCCCACCGTCACGACGGCGTTTATAATAGAGACAGTGGTGCATAACAGGAAAGTGAAACATAGCGCAGCATGAATATCAGAACCATCATCACGGCGGGGGGCATCGGCATAGCGGCGGGCACCGCGCTCCTCTTCGCTTCCTTCGCCGCCCCCGCCGCGCACGCGGCGGACGCGCTCCAGCTCGTCATCACGTGGGAGGCGCACAATTTCTATCCCTCAAACTATCCCCTGAAGGCGGCGACGACGGGCAACACGCCCGTTACCGTCTCGGTCGCGGGCGTGCGAAACGGGCAGTTCGTCGACTTCTCGGGCGCCGACGTCGCCTGGTGGCGCGACAGCAGTTTCCTTTCGAAAGGGAAGGGGATGACGTCCGTCCGGTTTAACGTGGAGTGGCGGTATAAGCGGCCGGGGACGGAGTACTTCATGCGCGCCATCGTGACGCTTGGCGGGGAGCAATTCGAAACCGCGGTAAACATCCCGGTTGAGGCGCCGCGCGTCGCGCTCCGGACGCCGTATTTCCAAAACCGCGCGACGCGGGGGAATACCGTTACCGTCACCGCCATTCCGTATTTCTTCAACGTGCGGGGACTTGACGAACTCACGTTCGAGTGGACCATCGACGGGAAGAAGCAGCCCGCGGCGGAGGGACAAAACGTCGCGACGGTCACCATCGCGGACGACGAAACGCTCGCCGGCGATTACATCCCCGTCTACGTGCGGGCGACGAACGTGCCGCTCCTGGAACGGGCCGAGCAGAACATCAACGTCCTGATACAATAACATGCGCACCGCAGCGTTTATCATCCTCTCATTCGTACTCCTCCTCGTTCCCGCGCTCATCCACGCGCAGGACGCGGGTCCCATCAACGTAAATATCACCAACCCGCCGCCCACCGGGACGAAGCTCGGCGATTACATCAATAGTTTGTACCAATCCTCCCTGGGACTCGGGGCGCTCGCCGCGTTTATTATGATTACCGCTGGCGGCATTTTCTACGCCGTCTCGGGAGCAATTAACCAGAAGCAGGAGGGGATAGACATCATCAAGTCGGCCATCTTCGGCATCGTGCTCCTCTTCGGCGCGGTCGTGATTTTCAACACCATCAATCCGCGGATTACAGAGCTCAAGGATCCCGCCGCCAGCCCGCGCAATCTGCCGCAAGCCAACTATTTCGCACTTGCCGGGGATTATACCTGTCCCAATCCCGACACAAAACTCACAAAACTCAAGTACAACTGCACTACCTCGGGCGATCCCTGTGAGGCGATAATAGAATACTATGTCCCGTTTTACCCTGTCTACAATAAAACACTTGCTGCCTTGTCGATCGGAAACTCAGCCGCCGGGTATGCAGCGACCACTGACCCCAATCAAATAAATGCGAATGTTAAAGATTATCGGGACAAGTCTGCGCATCAGATATCCACTGTCGCTAAAACGGAAATATTCAACAGTGTGCCGCGCGAGAACGTGGAGAATGACAAGTGCGTCGACGGCATCCCGTCGCAGACCATCAACACACCGCATAAAACGTTTTCTTACTCAGACGGTACGAGCGCGTACTACATCAAGTGTCCCAATGTCGACCTTTTGGAGCGGAACGCAACCACGAAGAAAATGACGTATGATATCATGCTCTACGGGCTCAACGCCCAGGACTCGTACGAATTCAAAAACCACTGTTCCGAAACGCTTACGCTCGAGGAGGTGCAGTCGGTTTTCCCCAACATCACCGCGTTTGATTGTAAGCGGACGACGACATTGAAGGATTTGTTCAAAGCATATGCGTTCGATTTCTCAGGCAATGTCTTTTGCGTCCCCAAGAAAATAAAACTTGACACCGGTGCGGAGCGGGATGTCGAAGCGGTGGATTTCACTAATATCTTTAACGGTTTCCCTGTGCCATGAAACCCATATATAAATTCGCGCTCATCATCGCCGTCGTACTTCTCGTCGGTGTGCTCGGCTACCTTATCTGGCAGTGGCTCCAGCCGCATGCGCCCGAGACGCCGTCGGGGGGATTTCCCGAAGCTCCGACGGGCGAACCGGCGGCGACCTCGACCACCCCGACGTCCGCGTTCGAGCTGCGGAAGCTGTCCGACGACGGCATCACCGTTTTTGACTCCTTCACCGACGGCGGCGGGAATCCGTTCTATCTCGCGACGGACGGCATCGTCCGCGAAGCGGCAGCCGGCCCCGACCCCGAGGTGACGACTCAGACGCTCTCCGCGCCGAATACCATCCAACCAAGCCCCAACAACCGGTATGTTCTCCTCGCATACGGCGACCCGCGGTTTCCCCAGTGGCGCGTCTTCGACACCGCCGACCATGTCTTCCGACCTTTTAACGTACCGCTCATCGCCGCCGCCTGGAAGGATAGCGACACGCTCGTCGGCATACTGCCGGGAACGGGGGAGGCGCGTTTCCTCGCCGAGGTCCCCGTGGAGGATAATTTCTCGAGCGACGAGCCGGCGTATACGCCACTCTTGAGAGATTTCCCGCTCCTTGACGTGACACTCTCATGGTCAGAGACGCTCAACGCGCTCATCGTGCACGAACGGAGTTCCGCGACCTATACGCCGCGGACGTGGCAGTTTAACGTCACAAACCATATACTCACGCTCCTCTCCGACGGCGAGCGGGGCGCGCTCTCGTCATGGTCCCGGGATAAGTATCTCCTCCAATACATTCCCCCCGAGCGCTTCCAGGTCCTGCGGCATGCGTTCACGCTGGCTTACGCCCCGCTCTTTACCACACTCCCCGACAAATGCGCCGTGCGCGGTGACATCCTGTTCTGTTTCTCTCCGGTACTTTCCCCGCTCTTTTCCTTCACCGACACGTTCGCCGCGGACTACTATGAGGGGAGTGTCCGGACCGTGGACGAATTTTCCGTCTCGCATATCGCGACTCGGGAACAAAACCGCCTGTTCGTCAGCGGAACAGGCGATATCCCCCGCATCGACGCGACACACGTCCGCGCCGCGAGCACGTCAACGCTCTACTTCGTCAACGCGTATGACGGGGGGTTGTACGAAGTACAACTCATTCATAAGAACTAAGTTTCCCTCATCCCGCCGCGGCGGGATGAGTGAGACTTAGTTCCATCCGCGATAGCCCCGTTCTTAGTTTACTAAATGTTTTATCACGACTCTGCGGCCGGGGCCGACGCCTTCGCTCTCCGTGCGAAGCTCGGGGTGGGTTGCGATTTCCATATGGACGAGGCGCCGCTCGTACGCGTTCATCGGCGGCAGCTCAACCTGCTCTTTTGACAGCACCGCCTTGCGCGCCGCCGCGCGGGTGAGTTCGGTGATGAGCCGTTCCCGTTCCTTGCGGTAGTAGTTGAGGTCCACGACATAGTAGGCGTCCTCGTTCCGGCGCAGCGCCTGGTTCACGAGGTGGTGAAACGCGGAAAGGATGCGCGGGGTGTGCTCTCCGCGCACCACGTCATCGTCAATCACGAGCGTTATCTTCCGGTGCGCGCCGTCGATGTGCACCGAGGCGCGCGCTTCGTCGAAGCCCATGAGCCGTATGAGGCGCTCCAGATACGCTTGTAGTTCCTCCGTCTCCATCGCCTTCTTTTAAAGCATCACTATACGCCAATTTTCGCTTTATCACAAGCGTTTGCACGATGGAGAAAACCGTCGATGCAGTCCAGTACACGCCGAGCGCCGCAGGGAGCGATGTCAGGATGAGGATGGTGAGGAGCGGCATCATATACACGAACATCTTACTGAACCGCTGACCGGGGCCGCTGCCGCCCACGAGCGTCATCTTCCCGTTCACGTATTGCGCCACCGCCGCCAGAGCGCTCACGACAATACTCGGCTCCGTCAGGGCGATTCCCAGAAACATACTGCCGTCGTTGAAAAGCTCTCCCAGGAGAGCGCTGTCCCTGAATATCCTGAAGAGCACGATAAAGATGGGGAGCTGAATGATAAGGACGAGGATGCCGGAGAATGGATTCAGCTTATGCTCGCGATACACGTTCATGAGTTCGCGCGCCTGCCGCTCTTTGTCGTTCTTGTGTTCCTTCTTGATGCGTTCCAGCTCGGGACTGATTTTCTTCATAATCAGCTGGTCCTTCGAGCTCTTGATGAAGAGAGGGAGGAGCACGACGCGGACGGCGACGGTGAGGAGCACAATCGCCGCAAAGAGGTTGTGACACGCAATCGTGTTATACAACCACTGCAATACGTTGAGAATGAAATCGTGAATCATCGTATTTGTTCCTTGATGCGCGCCGTGAGTTCGTCAAACGGTGCTTCCGCGGCGCCGGGGTGCGCGATAACCGTGAAATCGCTACTTCCCCGTTCCACAAACGGCCTCATAATTTCCCGCACGCGCCGTTTGAACTTGTTCCGAGCAACCGCCCGACGTGCCGCTTTCTTGCCTATGATGACGAGGAGCGGCTTCCGCTGCGAACCGCGGCGGCGCATCTTCACCGTCACTATGTCGGGCGCCGGCGAGGACACCTACACCGTCAACTCTTTGCGTCCCTTCTTCCGGCGGTTTTGCAACACGCGCCGTCCTCCCGGCGTTCTCATCCGTTTCAAAAAACCGTGCGTCCGGTTCCTTTTCTTCTTTTTTGGCTGATACGTCCTTTTCGGCATATGTTATCCCCACGTTCTCCACAATTAAACCACTTTTGCCCCTTGAATGCAATATTGAAAGCGATGCTCCCGGTGGGTACTATAAACGTAATGGATCCCGATAGTGTCCGACTGTACTACTCAATGGTATGATACTAGCGAAACTATGATGAGGTCGACTCTTATAAACCTGATGACGTACCACGGACGTGCTTACGCGTCCTGACACTATCGGGATGGACACGAAGAAAACGTGGGATGCTGCACTGGGGGACATCGAGCTCCAGGTGTCACGCCCGAATTTCCTCACGTGGCTCAAGCAGAGTCAGCTCGTCGAGGTGAGCGACAAAGCAGGGGTGGCAACCGTCGGTCTCCCCAACGCGTTCACGAAAGAGTGGGTTAAAAACAAATATCACAAGATCATCCTGCATGCTCTTCGGAACGTCGACAGCGGGATTAAGAGCGTGGAGTACGTCGTCGTGAGCGGCATCGCCGGCGCCGACCGCAAGGAATCCAAATCAAAAGCGCATCGCACGTCCGTCGCCCAGCCGGCGCTCATCGACACTGCCATAGACCCCGCAACGAATCTCAATCCGAAGTATTCCCTCGACACGTTCGTCGTCGGAGGGTCAAACGAACTTGCGTATGCGGCGGTGCAGGCGGTCGTCGACAGCGTCGGCACGAAATACAACCCCCTCTTCATCTACGGCAAAGTCGGCCTCGGGAAGACGCACCTCATCCAGGGAGCAGGGAATATGATGGCGAAGAAATACAAGAACCTGCACGTCCTCTACACCACGTCGGAAAACTTCACCCGCGACGTCGTGCAAGCCATCCGCTTCAAGCGGATGGAGGATATCAAGAAGAAGTACCGGAAAACCGACGTGCTCATCATAGACGATATCCAATTCATCGGCGGCAAGCCCTCGACGGAGATAGAGTTCTTTCACACGTTTAACGCACTCTATGAGCAGAATAAGCAAATCATCCTGTCTTCGGACCGGCCGCCTGCAGCCATCGCCGAACTCGAGGAGCGCCTCCGGTCGCGGTTCGAGGGGGGGATGCTCGCGGACGTGAGCTATCCCGACTACGAGATGCGGCTGGCGATTCTGAAGGCGAAAATGCAAGCCGCCGGCGCCTTTATCGACGACTGGGTGCTCGAATACGTCGCGGAAGCCATCCAGGACAACGTACGGGAACTTGAAGGCGTCTATAACAAGGTGATTTTCTACCGCGACTACAAGCGGGAAACCATAGACCGCAAATTCCTCGACAAGCTCATCGGCGAGACGTCGCGGCTCTCCGTCAACATTACGCCCGACAAAATCATCAAGACCGTCGCCCGCTTTTTCGACATCAGTCCACAAGAGCTCACGAAGCGGACGCGCAAGCGGGACATCGTCCAGCCGCGGCAGATTTGCATGTATCTCCTCCGGGACCTCCTGAAGCTTTCGTATCCCGAAGTCGGCAATAAGCTCGGCAAGCGCGACCACACGACCGCCATACATGCCTGTGAAAAAGTTGGGGATGACATACGGAATAATCCGGGGATAAACCAAAAGGTCATGGCAATCAAAGAACAGTTATACCAATGATGCGCAACCGTTATACCTCTCCGGGGAAAGATTTATACACACCGCCTGTTCGTTATGAATTCCCGTTTTCAAAACACATCCGAACACATCCGAACACGTAACGCCATCTTATCCACATCACTACTACAACAACTATGAAAAGTATTATCTTAAAAGAAAATTTATTGAAGGGGCTTAGCATCGTCGAGCGGAGCATCGGCGAGAACTCGCATCTCCCGATACTCCAGGCGGTCAAAATCGCAGCCACCAAGGACAACCAACTGATTCTGACCGGCACAAATCTCGAGACGGCCGTCGTCAGCATCGTTTCGGGGCGGGTTGAGACCGCGGGTGAGGTTGCGGTCTCCTTCCGGGTACTGCGGGACATCCTGAAAAATCTCACGGCGGAGAAGGTTCACCTCGTTTCGGAGGAAAATACCCTGTCGCTCCAGGCGGACAACTACGAAGCGTCCGTGTCTCTCGAAAACGTGGAGGAATTCCCCATCATTCCTTCCCTGCAGGACAAGCGCGAATCCCTCACACTTTCTGCCGGGGCATTGAAGAACCTGTTCCAGAAGGCACTTGTCGCTACGCAGTACTCCGAGGTCCGCCCGGAGATCAACGGGGTGTACGTTGAAGCGGGGGATGCCGCACTCATCTGCGCGGGGACTGACAGCTTCCGCCTCGTCGAAGTGCGTGCGGGCAAGGAGGCGTTTTCATCTTCTTTCGGGGAGAAGAAGACCTGCATCGTGCCGCTCCGGACGGCCGATGTTCTCCTGAGGATTTTCGATGCCGACGAGGAGCTGAATGTGTTTTTTGACGACAACCAGGCCCTCTTCGAGTCAGCGAGCACCGCGCTCATCTCGCGGCTCATCGACGGGACGTTCCCGAACTACCGGAACGTCATACCTCGCGCGGAGAAGCTTGGCATACATGTCAAGCGGAAAGAGCTCGAGAACGCGCTCAAGGTGACCAGCGTCTTTTCGGGGAAGACGCGGGACGTGCTCTTCTCACTCGACGAGCGCGGGAAGGTGCTCCACGTCTCTTCCCGCGACCAGAGCGTCGGGGAAAACACGTACCGCGTTCCCGTCCGCGTCACGGGCGACGGCGCAGGCGGCATGCGCATCTCCTTCAACTGGAAGTATATCCTTGACGGCATCTCGCTCTACGAGAGCGACGAGGTGACGATGCATATCGTCGATTCGAGCACGCCGCTCCTCATCCGAGGGAAGGACGAGGACAACATCGTATACGTCGCCGCGCCAATACGGGAATGAACTATGATTTTCCTCGGTCTTGACCCCGGAACGACGAGAATCGGCTACGGCGCCGTGCGCGCGAGCGGGTCCCGGCTGGAATATCTCACCGCTGACATCCTCTCCGTTTCGGGAGGTCTCGCGGAACGGCTCGTTTGCATCGAGCAATCCCTTGATGCCGTGATACGCTCCCTCCGTCCCGACCACGCCGCCGTCGAGAGCCTCTTTTTTACCACCAACAAGAAAACGGCGATTACGGTTGCGGAGGGGCGGGGCGTCCTCCTCGCCACGCTCGCAAAACGGGGGGTTCCGTTTGTGGAATTTTCGCCCTCCGCCGTCAAAGCGGCGGTCGGCGGGGACGGGAACGCTTCCAAGGCGGCGGTCGCGAAAATGGTCTGGTTTTGGCTTAAAATGGAGCGTCCCGCCGCTCCTTACCTCGACGATGCGACCGATGCGCTTGCTCTTGCAATTGCCGGTGCCTTACACTATACTGCACCATCGTAACCAGAGAAAGGTCGCCATCAATAACTCTACTATTTACCCTTTTATGGCAACCATATTGGACGAGCAGGTGCTCACCATGCAGGAAGACGACGTCGACGAAGAGGAAGAGGTCGACGAAGAAGAGGAAGACGAAGAGGAAGGTGATGACGAGGAAGACGGGGACGAAGACATCTAACCACTAGTCGAACGCATCCCGCCCCGCTGCAGCGGGGCGGGTTTGTTTTGCGCTTTTCCGTTTTCGTTTTACACTTCATATATGCCCACAGAGACCAAAAAATTCCTCGCGGCACTCGCCCTTTTCGTCGCCCTTGTCGGCGCGAGCGGCGCCGCGCTTTATACCATCGCGCTCGTGAACCAGCTTCCGCCGCTCGACCAGTTCGACGCGCGGAAGGTGAGTCAGTCCACGAAGCTGTACGACCGGACCGGTACCGTCCTCCTGTACGAAATTTTCGGCGACGAGAAGCGGACCATTCTTCCTTTCGACAAGATTCCGGAATTCGTGAAGCAGGCAACGCTCACCGCCGAGGACGCCGATTTCTATCATCAGCCGGCGTTCGACTGGAAGGGAATCATCCGAGCCATATTCGTCAACTTGAGGAGCGGCGAAGTGGTGCAGGGCGGTTCGACCATTACCCAGCAGCTCGTCAAGAACGTGTTCCTGACGCCAGAGAAAACCATCACCCGCAAGCTCAAGGAGCTCATTCTGGCGATTAAGCTGGAGCAGAAGTACGGCAAAGATGAAATCTTGGACGCGTACCTCAACCAGATTCCCTACGGTTCCAACGTGTACGGCATCGAGGAGGCGAGCCAGCTCTACTTTGGCATATCGGCGACTGACCTGACGCTCGGAGAAGCCGCCGTACTCGCGGCGCTTCCCAAGGCGCCGAGTTACTATTCTCCCTGGGGGGACCATCGCGACGAGCTGCTCGAGCGGAAGGATTACATCCTGCAGCGGATGGTGGAGCTGGGGTTTGTCACGGACGCCGCCGCCCGCGCCGCCGCGGCGGAAGACATCGTGTTTCAGCCCGAGCCGTCTCTCGGCAAAATCAGGGCGCCGCACTTTTCCCTCTTTGTCAAAAACCTTCTCATTGAGCGCTACGGTGAGGACATGGCACTCCGCGGCGGCCTCAGAGTCGTGACGACGCTCGATTGGGACCTCCAGCAGGCGGCGGAGGACGTCGTCGCCCGCGGCGCCGCGCGCAACGAGGAGCTCTATGACGGCCGGAACGCCGCGCTTGTGGCGGAAGACCCGCGCACCGGCCAGGTGCTCTCACTCGTCGGGTCGCGGAACTATCTCGACGACGAAATCGACGGCAAGTTTAACGTGCCCGTGCAGGGACTGCGCCAGCCGGGTTCCGCCCTGAAACCATTCGCGTACCTCACCGCGTTCGAGAAGGGGTATGCGCCCGGGAGCGTCATCTTTGATACGGAAACCGAATTTACGGCCGGGAGCGAAGCGTGTCCCGCGCTCGTGACGCCCGCTTCCGACGAGAATACCGATTGTTTCAACCCAGACAACTTCGACGGCGTGTTTCGCGGTCCCGTCACGTTCGAGGAGGGGCTGGCACAGTCCATCAACGTGCCTTCCGTGAAGGTGTTGTATCTCGCCGGACTCGGCGACACGCTCGATACGCTGCACCAGTTCGGCATCACCACGCTCCAGGACAAGTGGCGCTACGGCCTCTCTCTCGTCCTCGGAGGCGGGGAGGTCCGCCTCGTCGACCTCGTGAACGCATACGCGACACTCGCCAACGAAGGCGTCCGGCACACCCAGTCGTTCATCCTCCGCGTGGAGGACGCCGATGGCAACGTCATTGACTCATTTTCCGACTCCTCGGCGCGCGTCGCTCCCGCCAACCCGGTCCGGATGATTAATCACATTCTCTCCGACGTGGCGCTGCGTTCCGGACTCTTTCAGGCGAGCCTGGGCCTCACCGTGTTTCCCGGGCATGAAGTCGCACTCAAGACGGGAACCACGAACGACTACCGCGACGCGTGGACCTTCGGGTACACGCCCCGTCTCGTCGTCGGCGTCTGGGCGGGGAACAACAACAACGACCCGATGCATCGGCAGGGCTCCAGCATTCTCGCCGCCGTCCCCCTGTGGAGCGAGTTCATGAAGCAGGCGCTCGCGCTCGACAGTGCGCCGGCGGAGCCGTTCACGAGACCGGATGCGACGCCGCTTCCCGCGAAGCCGATGTTGAACGGCGAGACGGTGTACCTGGACGAGACGAGTGGCGCGGCGCACCCGGAGCTGCATTCCATCCTGTACTGGGTCGACCGGAGCGACCCACTCGGTCCCGCGCCCAAGAACCCCTATACTAACCCTCAGTTCTACAACTGGGAAGAACCGGTGGGGGAGTGGGCTCTGCAGAATATTCCCAACTTCGCCTCCGCATACAATACGGGAACGGTGAGCGGGTTCGTGAACGGCGATGGCGCAGCCGCGCGCGACATTTCCATAGCCATCTCGAACCCCAAGAACGGTTCATTCGTGTCGAAACCGATTATCATCCAGGCAACCGTCCAGGCGGCGCGCGGCATCAGGACCGTTTCACTCGCTTTCAACGGGACGACGGTTGATACTCAGTTGGCACAGGCGAACACATACCGGTATCTGTATCTCTTGAACCAAGACCTCGCTGCGCAAAACGTGCTCCAACTCACCGTCACCGACGAGACCGGCGCACAGCGAACGAGTACGCGCATCGTTTTCAAGGAGTAGCGATGGAGAAGTTTCTCATCATAGACGCGCATGCCCTGATACACCGGGCGTACCATGCGCTCCCGCCGCTCACCGCGCCCGACGGGGCCCCCGTCGGCGCGCTGTACGGGCTCGCGAACATGCTGCTCAAGGTGTTCCGAGACATCAACCCGGCGTATGTGGCCGCGGCGTTCGACCGCCCCGAAAAAACGTTCCGTGAGGACCTCTTTGAGTCGTACAAGGCGACGAGGCCGCGGGCCGACGACGCGCTTATCGCGCAGCTCAAGGAAGCGCGCTTCCTCTTCAAAACTTTCGACATACCGGTCGTTGACCTTCCCGGCGTCGAAGCCGACGATATCCTGGGGACGCTCGCCCGCCGGTTTGGAGACGGACTCGAAGTCATCATCCTCACCGGCGATATGGATGCGCTCCAGCTCGTCGATGACAAGCGGCACGTCAGGGTACTCGGCCTGAAGCGGGGAGTTTCCGAGATGAAGGAGTACACGGAGCGCGAGGCAGGGGAGAAGTTCGGCGTACCGCCCGAGCGCATTCCCGAGTATAAGGGGCTGGCGGGCGACGCGTCTGACAACATTCCCGGCGTACGCGGCATCGGGCCGAAGGGCGCCGCCCGCCTCGTCACAGCGTACGGGACCGTCGCGGAGGTCTACCGGCACCTTTCCGAGCTCCCGGCGGGGGAGCGTGAGAAGCTCGAGCGGGGGCGGGAAGATGCGCTTCTTTCTCGCAACCTGGCGGCGATCCGGACGGATATCCCGCTCACCGTGACGCTCTCCGATATGGCATTTAACCCGCCGTGGGACCGGGTCCGCCGCTACCTGGAGGCGCGCGGTTTTACGAGCCTCACGAAACGGCTCTATAATGAGACATTGTTATGAGACCCCTGACCGCTTTTTTTGCCGACGTGCGGAAGTTCTGGAGCGCCAAGGAACTTCTCCCCGTCATCGGCGTTGCCGTTTCCGGACTCGTCGTCGTCGCGCTCGCGTTTCCCTTCATCCCCGGGTGGCTTTTCGTCCTCGGCTCCGTTCTCCTCGTGCTCGGGACTGTCATCGCGCTGCGGAACGGAGCGCGCCTCGCGTACCTCGAGGAGGAGAACACGTTCCATAGCTCCCGCCTCAAGCGGGTCATCGAGAACATGCACGAGGGGGTCATCGTGTATTCTCCCCAGTTTACCATCCAGGGCATCAACCGGGCGGCGCTCGCGATGTTTCACCTGCCGGATGCCATGGTGGGGAAGACGGTGACGCCGCAGCAGGCGACCGACAAAACACTCGGCCTCCTCGCGACCGTCATCTACCCCTCTCTCGCCTCGAATGTGCAGCAGCTCTCGTCCGACGACTGGCCGCAGGTGTTGCGCATCGAGGCCCCCGCCCCGGCGCGGGAGTTCGTGACCGTGACGGACCGCGTGACGAATCGCGCGGGTGCGGTCGCCGGATTCATCAAAATCATCCAGGACAAGACGCGGGAGCGCGAAATCGCGGCATCCAAGTCGGAGTTCATATCCACGACGGCGCACGAGCTCCGCACGCCGCTCACCGGCATCACCTGGGTATTCGAGAGCCTACAGGGTTCGGTGAAGGACGCGGATGCGGCGCGACTCGTGAGCCAGGGAGCGGGACTCGCCACGCGGGGATTGAAGCTCGTCAACAGCATGCTTGACGTCGCGCAGATCGAGGAGGGAAAGGTGCAGTATCACCGGGAACCCTTCGACCTCGCGGCGCTTGTGCAGGACGTCGTTGCCGACGTGCAGCCCCTCGCGGACAAGTACGGCATTTCCATCGCGTTCTCCAAACCGGAACCCCTCTCCGTGACGGGCGATGAGCGGCGGATTCGCGCCGCGTTCGAGGCGGTTCTTGATAACGCGGTCACGTACAACACCAAGAACGGCTCGGTGACTGTCCGCATCGCGCGGGAAGGAGAGCAGGCGCACCTCACCGTACAGGACACCGGCATCGGGATTTCCGAAGCGGACCAGCGAAACATATTCGACAAATTTACGCGCGGCGCGCAGGCGGAGCACATCGACCCGAACGGGAGCGGCCTCGGACTATACTTCGCGAAGAGCGTCATCGAGGCGCATCGCGGCAAGATCTGGGTCGAGTCCATCGTCGGACGAGGGAGTACGTTCCATGTCACGTTACCGGTTTCATGAGCGGACATTCGAAGTGGGCGCAGATAAAGCGCAAGAAGGAGAAGACGGACGAGCAGCGCGGGAAGCTGTTTTCCAAGCTGCTCCGGACCGTTTCGCTCGCCGCGAAGGGGAACCCCAATCCGGACACCAACGCGGAACTCAAGCGGGCGATGGATGAAGCCAAGCGCGCGAACGTGCCGAAAGAGAACATCGAGCGGGCGCTCGCCCGGGCGAGCGAAACGAAGGACCTTCAGAACCTCGTCATTGAGGGGTACGGACCGGAAGGCGTCGCGCTCGTCGTCAGGTGCGAGACGGACAACAAGAACCGAACCATCCAGGAGGTGAAAGTAATTCTGCGGGACTACGGCGGGAAATGGGCCGACCCCGGGAGCGTGCTGTGGGCGTTCGACGCCGCCGACTGGAGCGCGAAGTTTCCCGTCGCCGTCTCGGCGGCGGCACGCGCGCAGCTGCAGAAGCTCTCGGACGCCCTCGGTGAGCACGAGGACGTTGTTGCAGTGCACACGAACGTCACTCAATAAGGCGTTCGTTTTCCCGCTCGCCGTGCTCGAAGCGGAGCCACCGAGCGTCTTTTGGTACTACGTCTTTCACCTTGTCCGCCCACTCCACGACGATGATGTTGTCCGGGTCCTCGAGAAGATTTTGAAACCCGAGGCGCGAGAGTTCTTCGGGGCCATTCAGGCGGTACGCGTCGATATGTACGAACGTTTTTCCCCGGGGGAGCGGGTAGTGTTTCATGATAAGGAACGAGGGACTTGTGACGCGTCCCGTCACGCCGAGTGCCTTCGCGAACGCCTTCGTGAACGTCGTTTTGCCCGTTCCCAGCTCGCCCGCGAGGGCATACACGAGGGCGCGGTCGCGCACCGCCGCCCCCGCCGCGCATGCGGCGGTTTTCGCGAAGCGGGCGGTTGCTGCCTGGCTCGTGCTTTTCATAGCCGCTTCAGAATACTTGCGAGGGCGTCCGGTACCCGAGGTGCTGATACGCCTTGCGCGTCGCCCGGCGGCCGCTCGGCGTCCGTTCGATGAGTCCGATGGTGAGGAGGAACGGTTCGTATACCTCCTCTATGGTGCCGATTTCTTCGTTCACCGCCGCGGCAAGCGACTTGATGCCCACGGGGCCGCCGCGGAACCGGTCGATGATGGTTCTGATGATGCGCCGGTCCGCCGCCTCCAGGCCGAGGTTATCCACTTCCATCAGTTCCAGCGTGGCGGAGACGACCTCGTCGTCGATGGCGCCGAGTTCGTTCACTTCCACCCAGTCTCGACAGCGCTTCAGGAGGCGGTTCGCGACCCGCGGCGTGAAGCGCGACGCTTCTGCGAGTTTCCCGACAGCTCCCCCGCTTATGTCCGTCCCCAGTATCCGCGCCGAACGTTTGATGATTACTTCCATATCCGTTTCGGAGTAGTAGTTGAGGTGGAGTATGCCGCCGAACCGCGAGCGCAGGGGGGCGGAGAGGAGGCTCGCGCGCGTCGTCGCGCCGATGAAGGTGAAGGGCGGCAGGTCTATGGCGAGCGTCCGCGCGGCGGGACCCTTGCCGACGACGAGGTTCAGTTTCCTGCTTTCGAGCGCGGGGTAGAGCACTTCCTCGATTTGTTTCGGGAGGCGGTGTATCTCGTCTATAAACAAGATGTCGAACGGCTCGAGGTTCGTGAGAATCGCCGCCGCGTCGCCGGTTTTCTCGAGTGCCGGACCGGTCGTTATCTTGAGCGCCGCTCCCATCTCCCGCGCCACGATGTGTGCCAGCGTTGTCTTACCCAATCCCGCCTGTCCGTGGAAGAGCAAGTGGTCGCAGGGTTCCTTGCGGTTCTTCGCGGCGTCGAGCATCAGCCGGAGCTGACTCTTCACCCGTTCCTGGCCGACGTAATCGTCCCACGTCTTAGGTCTCAATCGCAGTTCTACGGTATCTTCCATCCCGATAGTGTCAGGGTATGCTGGCATACCCGTGGTACCGCCGACGACCC
>CAYYYM010000003.1:18690-33258 GCA_964476325.1 uncultured Candidatus Saccharibacteria bacterium
TGTGTTGTTGTTTGTGACTGATGACATGGATTTAACTGATACTATCGGGATCCATCCCGATAGTGTCAGGGTATGCTGGCATACCCGTGGTACCGCCGACGACCCGGTACGCGACGACCTCCGTGTGTTGTTGTTTGTGACTGATGACATGGATTTAACTGATACTATCGGGATCCATATACTTGACAAGTTATTGCATATATGCTATAGTGCCCATCGTGCGCACCAGCACGGTCCCCGCTATGGACCTGTGGGTAAATGGGAGTGGTTCTTAGTTCGGCCTTCCTGGTCACGACTGGGAAACGCCTCGGAACGCTCTCTATCCCGCTTCATCGTGGGTTCGGCTTCCCAAGCATTTACCCACAGGTCCATAGCGGGGACTTTTTATCCCGATAGTGTCCGGTTGGGCACTATCGGGATTTATTTCTTTCATTTTTGTTTCCATGCTATGGGGCCGGTTAAGCGCGTTAGTTCCTCAAAGCTCGTGATACCGCTTAACACTTTCAGGATGCCGTCCTCCTGCATCGTCACCATGCTACCTGCTTCCGCGAGCTCGGCGAGCTTCGTTTCGGGCGGATTTTCGTAGATGGCGTTTTCGATATCCTCACTCACGAGGAAGAGCTCAAAGATGGAGATTCTTCCCCGGTAGCCGGTGCCGCCGCAGGCGTCGCACCCCCCGGCTTCGTAGATATGGTACGTTTCGTAACCCGTTTTCTCGACCCGCGGCGGAAGCGCGTCGAGAAACGCTGTTATCTTCTGCCGCATGGCGTCGTCGGGCATGATTTCCTTCCGGCATTTCTCGCAGAGCCGCCGCACGAGGCGCTGTGCGATGACGAGCGAGAGCGAGGGGCCCAGTGTGTTTGGTCGCACGCCGAGTTCCAGGAGTCGTGGTATGGCGCCCACCGCATCGTTCGTGTGGAGCGTCGAGAACACGAGGTGTCCGGTCAGTGCCGCGTTCATCGCCATTTCAGCCGTTTCCTTATCCCGTATCTCGCCCACGAGAATCACGTCGGGGTCCTGCCTGAGGATGGAACGCAAGCCGCTCGCGAAGGTGTAGCCCGCCCGCGGGTCCGCCTGCGTCTGCGAGACGCCTTCCAGATGGTACTCGATGGGGTCTTCCACGGTGATGACTTTTATCTCCGGATTTACCTTGTACCGCAGGAAGCTGTAGAGCGTCGTCGTTTTTCCCGAGCCGGTCGGGCCGGTGTTGAGAATCAGCCCATTAGGTTTCTCGAGCTCCGCCTTGACGATGTCCAGGTCGTCTTTCCGCCAGCCCAGCTCCTCCAGCGTTATCTTCAGCGCGGCGGGGTCGAGGAGCCGCAAGACAACCGTCTCGCCGTATTCCGAGGGGAGGACGGACGTTCGTATCTCGATTGCGCGGGCAGGGAGCGATACTGTAAACCTCCCGTCCTGCGGTTCTTCGGTGACATTCAGCTTCAGGCCGGAGAGCAGTTTGATGCGCGTCACGAGCGCCCGGTGGACCGCGGTCGATATCTTGTCTGTGATGGTGTGCAGGACGCCGTCGATGCGGAGGCGCAGCACCGTACCGGCTTTGACCGGTTCAAGGTGGATGTCCGAAGCGCGGAGCGCGACGGCGCCGCCGAGTACGATTTCCAATACCTGGGAGATGAGCGGACTTTCAAATTCCGTTATTTCCCGCTCGAGGTCTTTCGCGCTTCCGACCTCCTGGTTGATTTTCTCGATGCGCGCCGCGTTGATGTTGACGCCGCCGCCGATTTCCTCTCCCTCCTTCTTAATGTATGCGTAGTGGCGCCAGGCGTGTTCCAGGCTGTATTCGGTCGTGATGGTGACGACCACCGTGTATTTCTCTCCGAGTTTTTGGAGCAGCTTCCGGGTTTCCGGGAGGCGGGGGTCATAGACGGCCATTACGAGGCGTTTCCGCACGATTTGCACGGGGACGGCGCGCGCGGCGCGCGCTTCCTCCTCACTCACGAGCTGCATCGCCTTGATTTCCGTCGGCGTGTTTACCGAAACGAGATTGAGATACTCGAGATTGTTTTCCTTCGCTCTGCGTTTCGCAGCCCGTTCTTCGGCTTCGCGCCGTTCTTTCGCGAGGAGTTCTTCGAGTTCCGGCATTACCCAGTAAAACTACACCGAAAGGCTGCGCCTCCCAGCGTGCATATATACTACGACTGGCCTTTCATGCCCGGTGGCACTTGAGAGAACCACGTATTTGTCGTTAGACATCGGTGTAGTTTTACTGGGCATTACCTTCAGCGTAGCGCTTTTCTCCGCTTTGTGTCAAAATGAATCCGTGATTTTGTACTGTTTTGGCGACGATTCATACCGCCGTCTCGAAAAAATCCGGGAGCTTGTGTCGCGCTACGAAGCGCGGAACCCGGCGCATGACGAGTGCACGCTCGATTTCGGGGAGGAACCGGAGCGCCTCGGCGAGGCACTGGACTTTTTGCGGCAATCGACGCTCTTCGGCGGCAAGAAACTGGCAGTCGTCTTCCACGGCGCGCAAATCGCCGACGCCCGCTGGGCGGGGGAGCTGAAGCGTCTCCTTGCTGACCGGGATATCTTCGTCCTCATCGCGGACGACCGGAAGCCCGTGCGGAAGTTGGCGTTCCTCCTCCGGCCGCCCGTGAAATCCTGGCGCTTCGACGAACTGCAGGAGGAAGAACTTGACCCCTTCATCCATTTGCTCACGAAACGATTCAACGTGACCCTCTCGCCGGATGCGCGCGCGTTCCTCCACGCGTACGCCGCGGCGCACACGGAGCGAAGCTGGAGGCTGCGGCAGGAGATTGAGCGCGCATCGCTCCTCCCCGGTCCCGTGGACAAGGCCGCGCTTTCGCGGCTGAATCCCTGGCGGCGCGAGGGGGCGTTCTACGCCGCAGTACTCGCGTTCCTGCGCGCGCGGGAACCGGGAGCGCGGCTCACGCTCCTTGAGCAGCTCTTCGGCAGACATGAAGACGCCGAGTACGTGTTTAACATGCTCGGCGCGCTTGTTTCGGGCGAGGCGTCAAAAAAACTTGCGGCATATGACGTATACCGCAAGTCGGGGAAGCTAGATACCGAGGAAGCGCTCCTCGGCTTTGCGCTCGGCGTATCCCTATGATTCGCGCTGCGCACGAGCCGTGCGCGTGACGCGCGACTTGATGCGCGCCGCCTTGTTCCGTGCGATGCGGTTCTTCTTCGCCATCTTATCCACCGTCTTATAGAGCTCGGGGAGGAGTTTTGTCGCTTCATCCCGCTGCCCCTCCGCGGTGAGTCCTCGCACCCGCTTTATCAAGCGTTTCATCCGCGTTTTCCACGCGCGATTTTCGGTGCGCCGCTTCTCGTTCTTCCGCAGTTCCTTTTCCGCTGATGCCAGATTCGGCATAGTGAGTTTACTGTATCGTGCGCTCGCGCCGCTGTCAAATAAACAGGCGGCGCATGATGCGCCGCGCTTAGCTATTGGAGAATGATTTGTTCCGCCGTCGCCGCGTCCGGTGAAACGGTGAAGTGGTATGACTCGCTTTTGACGACGCGGCCGGCGCTCCAGTACTGCGCCTGGAGCGAGAACTTTCCCGTTCCCTCGAAACTTTCCCGGCTTGCCTCGACGACGAAGACGCCGCCGAGCCTGACAACCGTCGGCTTTTCGGAACTTCCCGCCTCGCTCCCCGTCAGCTGCACGGTGCGCGGGAAGTTGCTGACGAACTGCACGACGGTACTCCTGGTGCCGAGGATGTGGGGGAACGCGCCTGTCTTTTCCGTTTCCGAGGCGTCCGGGACGGGGAGGTTCGCCGGGTACTCCCTCGCGAAGACGACGTCTTCCGTCTTTATTTCCCACGTCGCCGTTCCGCCCGCGCGGAGATTAAGAATGGCGCGCGCGACGCCGACGTATTTCCCGGACGCGTACATGAGCGCCAGTACCGGTTCCGGCTGTTCCTCGAGCGGGAGCGGTCCCGTGTCGCTCACCGATTCCCCGGGTTCGAGCGTTGTCACGTACTGGTTCACTGCCAGGATTTTCGCCGTGAGCGGCGTGCTATTCACCACGCGGATCTCCGCAGGCGGCGCATTGAAGCCGACCAGCGGATACGTCGTTTCGTATGTCGCGATACCCGACGCGCATCCCGCGAGGGCGACGCATACCGGGAGCAGGATTCCTGCCCCGCATCTCATCACCTTCATACTTCTTCTCCTTATTTCTGTTTTTGAAGGGCGTTATCGGAACTACGTTCCGGTCGTACTCTACGACGTTTTTCCCACATCGTCAATGTGCCCCGCGGCAGCCGCGCTTTTCATCCGGGCTCTTGAGATGGTACGATTGAGGCATGCCCAGTAAAACTACATTGAACATCCAAAGGATGGGTATATGTCGTAGGTCTATGTCATACTTTTCTACAAGGTCAGGGACCATTTACAGTTCTCGAGGGGTTATTCTCTCGATGTAGTTTTACTGGGCATGCTGAACAAGCTGAAGCGATTTTCTCTACCCGAGCTCGAGGAAAAGGTGCTCGAGTTTTGGCGGACGAACCATGTCTTTGCGCACGTGGACGAGGCGCGGAAGGGGAGCGAGCGGTTCGTCTTTTTCGAGGGGCCGCCGACGGCGAACGGGCGCCCCGGCATCCATCATGTGATATCCCGCGCGTTCAAGGACGTTATCCTGCGGTATCAGACCATGCGGGGGAAGTATGTCCTCCGGCGCGCCGGCTGGGACACGCACGGTCTTCCCGTCGAGCTCGAGGTTGAGAAGGCGCTCGGACTGAACTCGAAGAAGGAGATAGAGACGTACGGCGTCGTCGCGTTCAACGCGAAGTGCCGCGAATCGGTGTGGGAGTACAAAGACGAGTGGGAACGCCTGACCGAGCGGATGGGGTTCTGGCTCGACCTGGCGCATCCCTATATCACCTACGAGAACACGTACATGGAGTCCGTCTGGTGGCTCCTGAAGCAACTCTGGGACAAGAAGCTCCTTTATCAGGGACATAAGGTGGTGCCGTGGTGCCCGCGGTGCGGGACGGCGCTCTCGTCGCATGAGCTCGCCCAGGGGTACGCGGAGACGACGGACACCTCGGTCTATCTCAAGTTTCAGGTGAAGGGGAAGGACCATACGTATCTCGTCTCGTGGACGACGACGCCGTGGACGCTCCCGGGGAACGTCGCCCTCGCCGTCGACGAGCGTCTGGACTACGTCGAGGCGGAGCATGACGGCGAGCGTCTCATCTATGCGAAGGGGACGCCGTTTGCCGCGACGCTCGGCGCGGCGGTGCAGCGGGAGTTCAAGGGCACGGAGCTCGTCGGTTTGTCCTACGAGCCGCTCTACGACATCCCCGCGTTCCGGGAGAGCGACACAGCGTACCGGGTGTATCCGGCGTCGTTTGTCACAGCCGAAGAGGGAACCGGCATCGTGCACACGGCGGTGATGTACGGCATCGATGACTACGACCTCGGCGTCGCCGCCCACCTGCCGCAACACCACACCGTGCTCCCCGACGGGACCTTCGGCGACGATGTGCCCGAACTCACGGGGATGTTCGTGAAAGCGAAGGAGACGGAAGCGAACATCCTCGCGCATCTCAAGGAACGCCATGCGCTTTTGAAGGAAGAACCGTGCACGCACGAATATCCGTTCTGCTGGCGGTGCGACACACCGGTCATCTACTATGCCCGCGACTCGTGGTTTATCGCCATGAGCACGCTGCGGGACGAGCTGCTTGCGGCAAACGAGCATGTACAGTGGGTGCCGCCCGCCATCGGGAGCGGACGCTTCGGCGAATGGCTGCGCGGTGTGAAGGACTGGGCGCTCTCGCGCGAACGGTACTGGGGGACGCCGCTCCCCGTCTGGGAATGCGACCGTTGCGGCACGCGGGAGATCATCGGGAGCTTCGCGGACTTGAGCGAGCGCTGCGGCGGCGTGCGGAACACCTATGCTGTCATGCGGCACACGGAAGCGGAACACAACGTCGCGAACGTCGTGAGCAGCCTGCCGGAGCACAAGGACGACTCCGCGCTCACCGAGCAGGGGAGGGCGGACGCCGTCGCGGCCGGCGCGAAGCTGAAGGCGGAGCGGTTCATCCCCGACGTCATCGTCGCTTCCGATTTCCTGCGGACGAAGGAAACCGCGGAACTCATCGCGCGCGAAACCGGCGCGGCGGTCGTCTTCGACGAGCGGCTGCGCGAACTCCAGCTCGGGGACGTCGAGGGGCAGGACGCCGCCGCGTACCACGCGCACTTTGCCTCCGACGGGGAGCGTTTCTACCGCCGCATCGGCGACGAGAGCGAGACGCTCCGCGACGTTGCGGTGCGGGTGAACGGAGTTTTCCGTGATCTGGAGCGGCGCTATGAAGGGAAACGCGTTCTCGTCGTGACGCATGAGTATGTGGCATGGATGTTCGAGGCCGTGCTCTCGGGCTGGGGCGAGGAGCAGGCGGTTTTGAAGAAAGCGGAACGGCAGTCCGCCGCTGTCTTTGAGCCGGGTGAGTACCGGCGCATCGCGGCGCTCGCGCTGCCGCACGGACAGTTCGGCTTTGCCGATTTCCACCGGCCCTTCGTCGACGAGGTCGCATTTCCCTGTCCCTTCGACGACGCTCAGGGCAAGCGCTGCGGCGGGACAATGCGGCGGGTACCCGACCTCATCGACGTGTGGTTCGACTCTGGTGCGATGCCGTACGCGCAGTGGCACTATCCCTTTGAGCATCGGGAACTCGTCGACGGCGGCGAGCAGTTCCCGGCCGATTACATCTGTGAGGCGATGGACCAGACGCGAGGATGGTTTTATACGCTTCTTGCGCTCTCGGTCGCCCTCGGACGCGGCGAGCCCTACCGGCACGTTATCTCGCTCGGTCTCGTGCTCGATGCCTACGGCCGGAAGATGAGCAAAACCCGGGGGAATATCGTGAAGCCCTGGGACGCCTTCGGGCAGTTCGGCGTCGACGCGGTCCGCTGGTATTTCTATACCGTGAACGGCCCGGGTGAGCCGAAGCGCTTCGACGAGCATGAGCTTATGAAAGTGGTGCGCGGTCCCGTTATGCTCCTCTACAACTCGTTCGTGTTCTGGAACACGTACCGCGCGCCGCGGCTCGTGCCAGGTGCTCCTTCCCACATCCTCGACCGGTGGATTACGGCGCGATGCGCGCAGGTTGCCGCGACCGCCACCGCGGCGCTCGACGCTTATGACGTCGTCCTCGCGGCGCGGACCATCGGGGAGTTCATCGAGGACGTATCGCGCTGGTATATCCGCCGTTCGCGCGCTCGGTTTCAGAATCCGGCGAGCGAGGACGAGCATGCGCAGGCGTACGCGACGCTCTCCCGCATCCTTCTTTGTACCGCGCGTCTCATCGCGCCCTTTATGCCGCTTTTCGCCGAGGCACTGTACCAGTCGCTCCGCGCGCACGTCCCGCAGGAGCACCTCTCGGTGCATCTCGACGCGTGGCCGGCGCCGGAGGCGGCCGACGAGCGGCTGCTTACGCATATGAAGCAGGCGCGGGCGCTCGCGCAGGCGGGTCTCGCGAAGCGCGAGGAGGCGGGCATCAAGGTCCGCCAGCCGCTGCCGGCGCTCATCGTGAGAGATGCGGCGCTCCGGGACGAGAGCGAGCTTCTCGACATCGTGAAGGATGAAGTGAACGTGAAGGAAATCCGCTTTGACGAACATTTGGAAGAAGACGTCGCGCTGGATACGAATATCACCCACGAGCTTTTGGAAGAAGGGATGCTCCGGGAACTCCTGCGAGCCGTCCAGGGTTTGCGCAAAGACGTCGGGTGCGAGCCGGGGGACACTGTCCGGCTTGCGGTGAAGAGCGACGCGGACGAAGTGACGCACGTGGTCGGAAAGTTCAAGGTGGACCTTGAGCGAGGCGCCGCCGCCGAGCTCGTCGGCACGCTCGACGCGTTCGACGGAGAAAAGACGATACACCTCGTGGACGGCGACACGACGACGGTGCGGATTGCGAAGAGGTAACCGTATGGCGCTTCTTGCAGAAAACCGACGCGCCCGCCACGATTACGAGATACAGGAGACCTATGAGGCGGGCATCGCGCTCCAGGGGAACGAGGTGAAGTCGCTCCTCACGCGGGGCGCTTCGTTGCAGGGGGCGTACGCGACGATCCGCGGCGGGGAAGCGTGGCTCCTCAACCTGGACATCCCGCCGTACCAGCCGAAGAACGCGCCCGCCGGCTATGACGGGAAGCGGACGCGGAAGCTGCTCCTCCACGCCGCCGAACTGCGTGCGCTCATCGGGAGAACAAGTGAAAAAGGATTGACACTGATACCAGTTTCGTTGTATACTAAGGGCGGTACCATCAAGCTGCTCCTCGGTCTCGGCAGGGCGAAGCAGAAGCGGGACAAGCGGGAGGCGCTGAAGCGGAGAGAAGCGGAGCGAGAGATGGGGCGGAGGGAATAAGGTAACCCCTCGTTTTACTCGGGACGCTCTCTGTTGTAACAACTCGCTTGTGCTCGTTGACAACAGACGCGGGGGTGACAGGATTCGACGAGGATTCTTTGCTTGATAACCGCAGTCCGAGCTTGGTTGACTCGTAAAACCACCAACAAACAATAGCTGCCAACAAAACGGCAACTCCCGCACTCGCGTACGCGTGAGCGCGGGCGCCGGTACCTGACGTCTCGGGCGGTACGGATGGCGTAATATATGCGAGACAACGTCAGATGCGGACTGCTCTCTTCCGTGTCTGTCTGAACCCACAGAGAGCATACAGGCCGCTTCCGCCTTAAGAGAAGCTATGACTGTAGAAGGTTGTTGAGCTTGTCCCCGGACGGGAGTTCGATTCTCCCCACCTCCACCGATAGTAACGCACCTGCCAATATGGCGGGCGTGTCGCTGTATTGTTAAACACTCAGTGTTTAACATAATGTTCGAGGCCAAGCCTCGAACATTTCATTGTTGTTTGACCCGCTTTTTTCTTCGTGGTATTACCAATGCAGCCCCGAGCGATTGCTGTTGCTCGGATTATATCTTAAGAGGAGGAAGTTATGAAACGATGCGACCATACAAGCGTGGGAATGATGGTGTGGCGGAATAGTAAGCTGCTTCTCATTGAGCGCCGAAGACCACCCTTCGGTTTTGCGCCCCCGGCCGGTCATGTCGATGGAGATGTTTCAGCTAACGGGGAGATTTCATTTGAAACTGCCGCGGTCCGAGAGCTGGAAGAAGAAGTCGGCTTAACGACGAAGCGTCTCTGTCTCCTTATCGAGGGCCGGAAGGATAACCGGTGCCGACGCAGAGGCGGAAGTTGGCATTACTGGAGGATCTATCGTGTCTTCGCAGGCGGCGAGGTGAGGAGAAGCAAGGTTGAGACGAAGCAGGCCGGCTGGTATGACAGAGACCAACTGATATCCCTCGCGAAGCGGACAAAGGCGTATCTGGCGGGCGAGGTTCCTGAAGATTCGTGGCGCGAGCATCCCGGTCTCGAGCCGGTATGGCTTGAGTGGCTCACGAAACTCGGATTTTTCGTGGGAGGAACAGTCCTATGAAGACAGTCGTGTTGTGCGGCAGTCGCCGGTTCAAATCCGAGATTTGGGAGTTTGCCAAGAGATTAAAAGAACTCGGCATCATCGTTTTCGAACCACATCTCCACTCGGGCCAAGAAGAGTGGAGACATCTATCCCATGCCTACCAAGAGTTCGTTGCCCTCGGTCTAACCCATGACCACTTCTACAAAATTCGGATGGCTGACGTTGTTTTCGTCTACAACAAATATGGTTACATCGGAAACAGCATGACCCTGGAAATCGGTTTCGCTGTCGCTCTCGGGAAGCCGATTTACGCATTGGGCGGTGACGAGGGGGAGTTGTGCCGCCACGTTCTGTTTCGGGAAATCATCTCCTCGCCGGATGAGCTCGCGAAACGACTGATGTAATCCAAACTGTTAAACACTCAGTGTTTAACATAATGTTCGAGGCTTGGCCTCGAACATTTTTATTCAAGCAGCATATCTTCTTCAAGCGGCGATTCACCCATTTGAAGCTTTGCCGTACTGGTCTCGACGAAATCTCGGTATTGTGCCGGCGATGAGAACTGGTCGAGGAAAATACCAGGCTTGAGCAACTCTCCCCATCGATTCTTATTCACGCAGTCCTGATAACTTGACCACGGATACGAAACCTCTTTATTTTTCCATTCTTCCAGCTCATGTGGATTGCGATGTATATATGCGGAGAGATAGAGCAGTTGCTCGTCATCATCTACCGGAATCGCCCTGAATGATCCTTGGAAAAGATGACCCTTCCTTGCGTATTTGGCATTGAAGTACTTTGCGTAACCATTCTGTACTCGTTGGAGATAACACGATATTCCATTGTTGCCGCTTTCCTGTAATAGGAGATGAAAATGATTTGGCATTATCACAAACCCACTTAACCCGACCATTCTTTTTCTCTCGATTTCATTTATATCTGTTTCCGGTATGTTAAACACTGAGTGTTTAACAAAGTAAGCGGTATGCCTTCCTAGGTTATAGAAAGGGAAATCGGCCTCGAAGAAGAGTATGTAAAAAAGAAACCGTATGTAATCGATTGTTTCTAAGAATATCGGAGATTTATCGTTGCTCCGATTGCAGACGTGGTAATAAGACCCTTGTTCGAATTTTAACTTCCTCATTCGTAAAGATGTTAAACACTGAGTGTTTAACATTAATTATATCATGTTCCGGGAGGAAAATTTCGCGCTCCTTTATTATCGCCAATTGAGAAAATAACCGTTCATTTTTCCGAGGCAATAAGGTCAGCGATGCGCTCGTAGTTTTTCGCCCAGATCCCAACATCTTCGTCCGGTGCATATTCCGCGAACGTTCTTGTTTTCCCCGGAAACCGTATCATCCGATTCCATTTTTGGCTCTCGTCCCCACGAGGTTCGGGAGTGAGTTCTACCGGTACCGAGTAGACAAACTCATGAATTGCGCCTCCTTTGTCGGCATATGCCGCGGCAAGCTCGAAGTGGCATGCAGTGCTCTTGAGGCTCATAGTTATTTTCTTCAAAGATTCCAGGCTGACTTGTTTTTCCATATAAGAGGTGTAGGGACCGGGGATGCCGAGTTCATCGATGAAGAAGCTGTGGTCTTCTCTTACAATCGGTTCTTTGAATTTGTGGTATGCCTGGGCGACGGTGTGCCGCGCAATCTCAATACTCGTACTCGCCTGGATTTCGGGAACGTCAAAATCGAGCGAGCGGACTTCGATGTTCCGCTTGTTGAAAATTTTGGCTGCTGCGGCGATTTTGCCTGGATTCTTCGTGAGAAGGTAGATATAGTTCATATGCATGATGGTAACAGCAGGTCCGTCGTTTTGTAATTATTTTACATTATTTCTAGTTTCTTATTTATAGAATGTTAAACACTCAGTGTTTAACATTAATTATACCACGACGGAACGCAGCCTACTGAAGCCCGCTTCACTAGACAGTGCAGCGGGCGTTTGCATAATGAAGGCATGACGAAGACAAATATCCCCGTACATGTCATACAGGTCGGCATCTTGCGCGTGCTCATCTTCCGGGAAGAAGCGCGCTTCTCCGAGCTCAACGCCGGACGGGTCCCGAACGACCAGTTCGCATTCCACCTGCGGCAGCTCACCGAGACCGGTCTCGTGGAAAAGCTCGAGGACGGCAGGTATCGCCTCACGCCGAGCGGCAAGGAATTCGCGAACCGCTTCGACATGGACACGCCGGCGGAGACGACCATCGAGCGGCAGGCGAAGCTTGGCGTTCTCGTCGTGTGCGTCGACCCCGCCGAGGCGGGGTCGGGCGAGGCGAAATATCTCACGCAGCAGCGCCTGAAACAGCCGTTCTATGGCTTCCACGGGTTTGTGACCGGCAAGGTGAAGTGGGGGGAGACAATTGCGGAGACCGCAGCGCGCGAGCTCGAGGAGGAAACGGGCTGCGCCGCGGACCTCACGTTTTTCGGTCTCCAACACAAGATGGACTATGCGGAGAACGGCGAGCTTTTGGAAGACAAGTTTTTCTTCATGTTTCGGGCGGAACACCTGCGGGGAGAGCTCGTGGGGCGATTCGAGGGCGGCCGGAACGTCTGGCTCTCGCGCCGGGAAATCGAGGCAATTCCCGAGGTTTTTAACGACGTGCCCGAGGTGCTCGACATCCTGGAGCGCGGCGACGAGTACGCGTTTCTGGAGCATAAATACGTGGTCAAGCGTTACTGACGAAGAGGCTTTACCCCGATAGTGTTAAGCCGCCCCATGGTGGCTGACGCCACTCCTCTCGGAGGGCGGAATACTATCGGGGTTTACAAACCCCCTGGTTTCCCGTATGCTTTCCTTACTCGCCTTCGCGGGTTATGATACATAGTACGTGAGCAGTCAGGGTACCCATAACAATGTCAACGAACGCATACGGGCGGAATCCCTGCGCGTCATCAGCGAGGACGGGGAGAATCTCGGTGTACTTTCCAAGGCGGACGCGCTGCAGCTTGCGCGAGAGAAGGGACTGGACCTCATCGAAATCGTCGCGGCGGCGAATCCTCCCGTTGCCCGCATCATGAGCTTCGACAAGTTCCGTTACCAGGCGGACAAGGAGGCGAAGCAGAAGAACCGCGCGGAGAAGAACAAGGAAATGAAGCGGATTCGCATCACCCCGCGGGCGGCACGGAACGACCTGGAGACGAAGGCAAAAAAGGCGAGAGCGTTTCTCGAGCGGGGACACCGGATAGAGGTCGGTATCTTTCTCCGGGGACGCGAAAAGGCGAATAAGGATTTTGCGAAACAGAAGCTGCAGGAGTTTTTGGATATGCTCGGCGTAGAGTATACCGTCGCCGTCGGGCCGAAGTACGGCGGCAGAGGATTTTCCACCCAGATTGTGAAGAAGTGACGTTTCGCTCTGCGAGCGCGTAGCGTAAGCAGTCAGCGAAGCGATCACCGAGCATTCAGAGCGCTGAATGCTCGGTACTCAAATCTATTGCTAAATTTCCTTCATTTCGTTACACTCAACTCGTAAATTTAGATATATTTAGTATGAACCGAAC
Source organism: uncultured Candidatus Saccharibacteria bacterium (assembly GCA_964476325.1). Taxonomy (GTDB): domain Bacteria; phylum Patescibacteriota; class Minisyncoccia; order UBA6257; family GWB1-50-10; genus GWA1-54-12. The sequence goes on from CAYYYM010000003.1 coordinate 31,627, forward strand.
AAAGACGGAAAAGAAACGAGTACGGATTACGAAAACCGGCAAGCAGATCCGCCGCCCGCGGGGGCTCTGCCATGCGCGGGCAAACAAGACGTCGAGGCAGCGAATGCGGAAGAAAGGATACCGAACCTATGCCGAGGGTTAAACGAGGAACCATCAAGAACAAGAAGCGCGAGCGCATCCTCAAGGAAACGAAGGGGTTCCGGTGGGGGAGGAAGAGCAAGAAGGCGCGGGCGAAAGAGGCGCTGCTCCACGCGTGGAGCCACGCGTTCGTCGGTCGCAAAGAAAAGAAGCGCACGTTCCGGCGGTTGTGGAACGTGAAAATCAATGCGGGCGTCCGGCCGTACGGGCTGTCGTACAGCACGTTCATCAATCTTTTGAAAAAGCAGGGCATCGCACTCGACCGCAAGGTGCTCGCGGACCTCGCCGAGCACGAGCCGGAAGAGTTCAAGAAGCTCGTCGAGCGGGTGAAGGCGTAAGGAGGGCGCGTACGATACCGACTTCGTCCCACGGCACGGTTGTGCCGTTTTTCAGATGGAACTGCTTCTGACTCCCCATGCCGGTCAAGACGACGAAGTCGTGCGCGGTCGCGAGCGAGAGCGCCTTCGCGATAGCTTCCGTGCGGTCCGGTATCTCGTACACCTTTTCCGGATTCACGTTCGCGCTCTCAATACCCCGGCGCAGCTCTGCGATGATGACACCCGGGTCCTCGTCATAAGGGTCCTCGCTCGTGAGGACAATAATGTCCGCATAGCTTGCGGCGATTTTCCCGAGCTCGGGACGTTTCCACTTGTCCCTCCCCCCGCCGGCCGAGCCGAGGATGGCGATGAGCTGCGAGTCGTCCCTGAAGCCGTAGTTTTGCCGTATATTCCGGTACGCCGCTTCGAGCGAGTCCGGCGTGTGCGCGTAGTCCACGACGACGGCGAACGGCTCCTTCTGGACGAACTGCATGCGCCCCGGTACGCCCGTGAAGCCGCCGAGTGCTTCCCGGATAACCGCCTCGCCGACGCCGAGCTCCCGCGCCACGGCGAGCGCGGCGGCGACGTTCTCAACGTTGAAGTCGGCTTTCATCCAGTCGGCATCGTACGCGTCGCGGAGGTCCTGGAGCAGCTTGAACGCGTCCGCCGGGCGCCACAGGACAAGCTTGCCGTTCGGGACGGCGCGCGCCGCTTCCTCGAAGTAGACGGCGTTGTCGTCTTCGGCGTTTATGAAGAAATATCTCGTCCGTTTCGCCGAGTGTTTCAGGGACGAGAAAAATGCCACCTTTGCATCCCGGTATTTCTCGAACGAACCGTGCGATTCGATGTGTTCCGGGTGCAGGTTCAGGAATGCGGCGGCATCCCAGTCGACGAAGCGATGCCGGTGCTGCCGCACACCTTCCGAGGTGACTTCTACCAGCGCATACCCGGCGCCGGTTTCGACCGCGCGTGCCAGGAATTTCTGTATGGCCCATCGTCCCGGCATAGTGTTCGTGTCCGCGCCGTGGAGAGAGGAAAGCACCGCCACGTTCTTGCCCGCGCCGGCGAGGACGGCGCGGAGCAGCTCGAGCGTCGTCGATTTACCCTTGGTGCCGGTGACGCCGATGACGAACAGGTTCCGGCTCGGGTGGCCGAATCGGATGCCGCCCGACCAGGC
>CAYYYM010000003.1:33358-38476 GCA_964476325.1 uncultured Candidatus Saccharibacteria bacterium
ATGCGGTCTTCCAATTTCTCCGGCGCCGCGCCGAGCGATTGGACGACCCGCTTCACGTCGCGCCGGTTGTAGCCGAGATTGACGAGTACGTCTTCCACATCGGCGTCGACGTCGAGCGTTTTCGCGATTTCCGACGATTCCCCGAGGTGCAGCTTGTCGCGCAGCTCCATCACGACCCGTGCGGCGGTTTTCTTCCCGATGCCGGGCGTCGCCGCCAGGAAGTCGCTCTTTCCCTCTATAATCGCCGCCGCGATGCGCTCCGGCGCGTCCGCGTCCATGATGTGGAGCGCCGTCCGGGGGCCGATGCCCGAGACCGATATGAGCATCTCAAAGAGCGAGAGCGCCGTTTCGTTCTCGAAGCCGTAGAGTTCGACTGCCGTATCCTTGAGGTGCATACTGCAGGCAAGCTTCGCCTCCTCGCCTTCGCGCAGCTTTTCCGCGGTCCGCGCGTTCACGGACACCTTGAGCCCGAACGCGCCGGTCTCAAGCACGCAGTAGCCGGGGGCTTTGCGCGCCACGATTCCTCTTACGCTCCGCAGCATATCCGGTATTATAGCGCGGGTGGTATAATAAAGTCATGGTCTATGCGTTCACTTTCCTTTTCGAGCGGCTCATCTACCGCATTATTGCCTTTTTCCGCGACTGGTACGTGCGGGGGAGCCGGCGCTACTGGCACGGCGTCATCGCGTTCGTGGAGGCGCTGGACCGGCAGTTCGCCCTCCTCGTTACCCTAAAACATCTCTTCACGCCGCTGTACGGCGATTATTCCGTTATCGGATACGTTCTCGGCTTCTTTTTCCGTTTCCTGCGGGCGCTCGTCGCCTCCGCCTGCTACGCGTGCGTCTTCGCGCTCGCCCTCGCCGCGTATGCGGCGTGGGTCGCGCTGCCGCTTATCCTCCTTGCGGTATTCATATCGGGACTCTTCGGAGAGCATGTATTGTAAATCAAAACGTTTTCGCCTCACCGCCTTCCGGCTTTTCGTGGTGCGACTTGTCACCTTCCTCGCCTATACGGCGCTCGTGGCGTTTGCCGGCGCGCTTATCGGCGCGCCGACGAGCGGCTTGAACGCCGGCGGTTTGCTCCTTTTCCTTTTTCTCGCCGACCGGGCGCTGCACGCCGGGGAGGGAGACGTGACGATTAGGGAGCTGGAACGCAGCCGGGACCGGAACGTGTCGCGCTCCTTCACGCCCCGCGCGCATGACGCGCTCGCCCGCGCGGTGTGGGAGTCGCGGATGCTGCGCACCGATTTTCTCATGAACCTGGCGCGACTCCTTACGAAAGACCGAGACGTCAAGGAAGCGCTCCAGCGCCTCGGCATCCCACCCGACGTTTTCTTCCGGGACGACGCTTCGTTTCCGAAGACGCCCGGCTCGGTCCACCTCGCGGAGGAACTCGGCCTTGTCGCCTTTGGGCTCGCGGCGCGGGAAGGTGAGGACTTCGTGTGTCCGCGGAATCTCTTTGACGCGGTGATGCGCGCTGAGAGCGCGCCGCTCCGGGACATCCGCATCCGCTACGACGTGACGCCGGACGACGTGGCGGGCGCGCTCCTCTTCGGGCGGTTCCGGCCGCTCCTCCGGTTCGCGCGCCGCGTACCCGCTACCATCGGCGGCTTCGCATACACTGCCCGCACGCGGCGGAAGCGGATCATGAACCGTGCCTGGACCGCGCGGCCGACGCCGTTTCTCGACGCGCTTTCCACCGACCTCACCTCCCTCGTGCGGCGCGAGCGGGTCGGCTTTCTCGTCGGGCACGCCCGGGAGTTTGACGCGCTTGTCCGCGCCCTGTCGCGCCCCGGCAAGCCCAACGCGCTCCTCGTCGGCCCCCCCGGCGTCGGCAAGTCGTCGCTCGTCGCGCACCTCGCGTTCCGCATCGCGCGGGACGACATCGACCGCGCGCTTTTTGACAAGCGGGTCGTCGAGCTCGACATCGGGCGCGTCATCGCCAACGCGCGGACGGAAGAAGTCGCCGGACGGCTGAAGCGCGTCGCCGACGAAATCATCGCCGCGGGCAATATCCTCCTCGTCATACCCGACGTGCACCAGCTCTTCAAATCGGTCTCATACGAGGGGGGACTGACTCCCGTCGACATCCTGCTTCCTATCGTGCGAGATGCCGACATACCGGTCGTGTGCATGACGTATCCGGAAGAATTTTCCCGCATCGAGGGGCACGGCGCGTTTTTGGAACTTTTCGAGAAAATCGACGTGTCCGAAATCTCCCAGGAAGAGGCGTTTCGCATCCTCGCGTACTACGCCGTCATTTTGGAGAAACAGGAGCGCGTGTTCATCCGCTTCAAGGCGCTGCGGCGGTGTGTCGCCCTCGCGTACCGCTATCTGCACGAGAAGCCCCTACCCGCGAGCGCCATCGACCTCCTAAAGGAATGCATCGTGAGTGCCCGCCGGACGGAGAAGCGCCGCCCCACGGTGTATGAGGAAACGGTGTACGAGACGGTCGAGTCCCTCTCGAAAATTCCAGTGGAGCGGCCGCGTGCCGACGAGGCAGAGCGGCTCCTAAACCTGGAGTCGATTATCCACGAGCGGCTCGTCGACCAGGACACGGCGGTCTCGGCAGTGTCCGACGCACTCCGGGAATACCGGAGCGGCCTCTCGCGGAAGGGTGCACCCATCGCGTCATTCCTCTTCGTGGGGCCGACCGGCGTGGGGAAGACGGAGCTCGCGAAGATTTTGTCGCGGGTCCAGTTCGGTTCACCCGCCGCCATGATTCGCCTTGACATGTCGGAGTATCAGAGCGACGACAGTGTCGACCGGCTCATCGCGACGCTCACCCGCGCGGTGCGCGCGCAGCCGTACGCGCTTGTCCTCCTGGACGAGTTCGAGAAAGCGCACCCCGACATCCTGAATCTCTTCCTCCAGGTGTTCGATGACGGGCGGCTCACCGATGCGGCGGGGCGGACGGTGAGCTTCGAGCACACCATCATCATCGCCACGTCAAACGCTGATTCGGCGTATATCAAAGAGTCCGTGGAGCGCGGCAAGACGATGGAAGACCTCTCCCACGAGCTGAAGCGGCGCCTCACGTCGTATTTCAAACCGGAGCTCCTGAACCGCTTCTCGCGCGTCGTCGTCTTCAAGACACTCTCGCGCGAAGAGACGAAAGTCATCGCCGGACTTCTCCTGCGCGAGACGGAACAGATGCTCACGGACGCGCACGGCGTGACGCTCTCGGTGACGGACGCCGCGCTCGGAGAGCTCGCGGAGGTCGGCTATTCGCCGAGCTTCGGTGCCCGGCCGCTCCGGGAGGCGATCGGGGAGCACATCCGGGGGAAAGTCGCCGATATGCTCCTCCGGAACGAGGTGCGGCGCGGGGACACCATCACCGTTGACTGCAGGGACCATGAGTTCATCTTTGAAACACATACGGAATAGCGCCATCGCGGACATGCTGCAAAGCATCAGCGAGTTCCTTGACGCGCAGAACGAGGATTCCTTCAAGGTGCGCGCGTACGAGCGGGCGGCGCGCGGCGTGAATGCCCTCGAGACGGAGGCGCGCGACCTGTACGCGGCGGGCGGGAAGCGGGCGCTCGAGGACATCCCCGGCGTCGGGAAATCCATCGCGGAAAAAATCGCGGAGCTTCTCACGACGGGGCGGTGCCGCTCTTACGAGCGGCTCAAGCGGGCGGCGCCCTTTGACGTGTCGGCGCTCACCGCCATCGAAGGCGTCGGGGCGAAGACGGCGCGCAAGCTCTATGACGCACTCGGCGTACGGACGCTCCGCGACCTGGAACGGGCGGCGAAAGCCGGGAAACTGCGGACGCTTCCCGGGTTCGGGGCGAAGACGGAGGAAAACATCCTGAAGGGCATCGGGTTTGTCAGGAAGGACCAGGGGCGCTTCGTCCTCGGCTTCATCGAGGGTGACATCGTCGCCCTCGTCGAACAGCTGCGGGACGTGGCGGGCGTTCGTTCCGCCGACATCGCCGGCTCGATACGGCGGCGGAAGGAGACCGTCGGCGACGCCGACATTCTCGTCGTCGCCGACGATGCCAAGCGCCTCATGGACGCGTTCGTTTCCCAACCGGACGTCGTCCGCGTCTACGCGCACGGCGGGACGAAATCGTCCGTGAAACTCGCGTCGGGCATCGACGTCGACGTGCGGGTCATTCCTCCCGAGTCCTACGGCGCGGCGCTCAACTATTTCACCGGGAGCAAGGCGCATAACGTGGCGCTCCGCAACATCGCCATCGGCAAGGGGTATAAGCTCAACGAGTACGGTCTCTTTGCGCGGCAGAGCGGTCGGCGCGTCGCCGGGGAGAACGAGGAAGGCCTCTATCGTAAGCTCGGGCTTGCCTACGTCCCTCCCGAGCTCCGCGAGAACCGGGGGGAGATCGAAGCGGCACAGGAGGGGAAGCTGCCCGACCTCGTCCCGTACGGCGCGCTCAAAGGCGACCTCCAGGTTCAGACGACCTGGTCCGACGGCGCGCAGTCCATCGAAGAAATGGCGCGGGCGGCGCGGGCGGCGGGACTGGAGTATCTGCTCGTCACCGACCACACGAAGTCGCTCACCGTCGCGAACGGACTTGACGCGAAGCGCCTGCGGAAGCAGGGGCGGGAAATCGACGAGGTGAACGAGAAGCTGGAGGCGGAGGGGGTCCGGTTCAGGATTTTGAAGGGAGTCGAGTGCGACGTGCTGAAGGACGGCACGCTCGACCTCGACGACGAGATGCTCGCCGCGCTTGATATCGTCGGCATCGCGGTGCATTCTTATTTCAACCTTCCCCGCGCGGCGCAGACCGCGCGCCTCATCGCCGCGATGCGGAACCCGCACGCGGACATCCTCTTCCATCCCACCGGGCGAGTGCTCAAGGAACGGGAGGCGTACGAGCTCGACATTGATGCGGTCATCGCGGCGGCGAAGGAGACGGGGACTGTCCTCGAGGTGAACGCGTTCCCGAACCGCCTCGATTTGAAAGACGAGTACGTCCGGCGCTGTATCAGTGAGGGTGTGAAACTCGCCGTTGATTCCGATGCGCACCATGTCTCACACTTCGGCTATCTCAAGTACGGCGTCGCCCAGGCGCGCCGCGGCTGGGCGGAGGCGAAAGATGTCGTGAATACCCGTCCGCTCGAGGGCATGCTGAAATGTTTGAAACGAAACTAATGA
>CAYYYM010000004.1:0-17331 GCA_964476325.1 uncultured Candidatus Saccharibacteria bacterium
TCAGGCATAAAGAACTTCGCCGCTTTCGCGATATCTTCTTCTCGTAACGCGGCGACGAAAAGCCGGAGTGTCTCCTCCGGCGTCTTACCGCCATAGATGTCAGCAGCCATTTCCCGCTCAAGAGACTGTGTATTAAACTCATACTGCCGCACTTGCTCCACGCCTTCGCGTGATTTCACCGCACTCGGGTAGAAATAGAAAAACGCGAACGTGCCGCCGATAAGCACGGCGATAATGATGAAGATAAAAAGAAGTTTTTTCTTTGAAAAAGACACTAGTTTGTGTCTCTGCCGACCCCCGTCTTTCCTCCGAAGGAGGACCCTCCTCTGGAGGGCGATAGCTACACCCCAAAAACTTCCTAAAACAGAATCAGATTGATCCTCATTTATGAATATAACACATAACGATTCTCTGGGGTTGTGGATAACGTCCCGATGTTAGATTCCCGAAACCAATCAGACTTGATTGGTTTCGGGAATCTAACAAACAGCGACTGACGCAATCAAAAAAGTTAGATAATATCCATATAATGCTTCACGCGGAGTACAGTACGCGCATCTGGCTCGAACGTAACGCATACGGCATCTATATGATACAAACCGGCGTATGCATGAAACGCCGCATATGCTTCAGCGGCACGCGCAAGGCGGTAGAGTTTGTCTCTCGTAAAGGCAGCTTCGGGCGTACCGATAGTATCGGCGCATCGGCTCTTTACCTCTACAAAGATAAGTCCCCGCCTCCACTTCCGAGCGACAACGTCGAGCTCGCTCCACTTAGTCCGCGCGTTGCGTTCTATAACACGATACCGTTTCCGCCGGAGAAGCGCGCAGGCGGCATCTTCTCCCCGCTTGCCGAGCATGTTATGCAGAGCCATATAATCCCGTTAACCTATGTTAAACACTCAGTGTTTAACATTGAGCATTAAGGCACCGTAGAGACCGCTGATGCTGCCGAGCTCGGCTCGTTTCAGCTCGGGCGGTTCCGGGAAAATCCTCGCCACGCTCTCCCTGAAATACGTGCTCGTTTTCTGGAGCGGTATGCCGGGCTCGCGGAGTATCATGGCGCCGCCGAGCACGATGATGTCGGGCGACCAGAGCACCGCGAGGTTATGCAAACCATACGCGAGCGTCCGCGCGTACTCGTCCCAAAGCTTATCGCCCGCCGGTATCTCCTGCGGCTTCCTGCCGAGTCGCTCCTCCGTCGCCCTGCCGCCAATGAGGTGCTCCAAAAACGTCCCCTTGGCACCGAGCACCATATGCCCTGGTTCAAAGCCGACCGCCTTCGGAGCGACATTCCCGTCCACGACGAGCGAACCGCCGACGCCGGTACTCACCGTGAGGTACGCGACGATGCGATGTCCCCTTCCCGCGCCGGAACGCGCTTCGCCGAGCGCCGCAAGGTCAGCGTCGTTCTCGACACGCACGGGCGCCGGAAACAGGCGCTCAAGCTCCGCGCGGAGCGAGTGCCCCTCCCATCCCGCAAGGTTCGGGCTCCGGAACAGGACACCGTCCTTGTCCATGACGCCGGCGATGCCGCCCGCGAGGCACCTTATCGCCTCGCCGCCCGCCGCTTGCCTGATGAGCGCGGCGAGCGCGCGAACGCCCTCGTCAAACGCGGCGGGCGTCTCCGCCACGTTCACGTCCCGCTCGGAAATCTTCTCCGGCAGCGGTTCCGGCACGGCGGCGACCCGCATCTTCGTCCCCCCGATATCGAATATAATATTCATAGCTTCCGATGTTCTGATTGGTTTCGGGAATCTAACAATCCTGTTAGATTCCCGAAACCAATCAAAGAATGCGTTTTTTGAAATCCTCGATGAAGTCGCTCGAGAGCGGGTCCGAGCCGTACGCTTCCGCCAGGCGGAAGGAAACAATGTTCGCGAGCAACACGGCGTCAAACGCCTGCTCCGCCACCGTCTTCCCGCGGAGCGGAACGGAAAATGTCCGCACCCCCTTCGAGGCGTAGATTTCTTTCGTCGTCGCAACGCGCCGCTTGATGCGCTCGTCGTCCGCATCGTCTTCCAGAAAGACGGCGGCGAACCGTTCGGCGAACGATTCCGTCTCTTCGTTCAGCGCGAAGCCGGCAAGCTCGTTGTGGTCCGCCTCCGGAAGCGTGTTGTAAAAAGCGGGAACCTTCGCGTTTTCGTTCACGCTGATTTTCCACACGCGCGCGACGCCGGCGAACCGCTCCGAGGCGTACAGAAGCGGCGTCTTATCCCGCAGGCCGTCCGCAAGCGCGTTCCCTTCCGCCTCCCGGGCATCCGCCCTGAGCGTCCCCGCAAGCGCGCGGAGCGCCTCGTACGCCTCGCCGTCAAGGAGCTTCGCGAGCGCGACGGTGAGGTACCCGAGCGAATGCCGCGGCTGCAGCCCAGCCGGGATGACGACATGCGGCAGCTTCCGCTCCTTCGCGAGCGCGAGGAGCTTCCCGCCGGTCGTGACAGCCGCGAGCGGATATCCCTTCTCGAGCGCGCGCTCCGCGAAACTCAACGTTTCCTCGGTGTTGCCGGAATGGGAAACGGCGATGCAGCGCGCGTTTCGCAGCCGGGCGTCCGGCTGCGCCGGTATGCCGTACGTGTTGTGTACGAAAAGCGGCAGTTCCGGCCGTATCGTCCGCAGCATATCGGCGGGGAGACGCGAGCCGCCCATGCCCCCGACGACGTATTCCTCGCTCGGCGCGAGCCCGTCCGCGTTTGCGACCGCCGGCTCGAAGGCGAACTGCTCCGGGAACGTTCGGATGACCTCATCCATGTATGTTATTATACTGTACGTATGGCAGTAAGCAAAAAGGATATTGAAACGCTCACAGAAACATCGTTTGAAATCCTGAAAAAGAACCGCCGCACGACGGACGGCCACGCGTACACCGTCCCCTCGCCCGAAACGTACCCGTACCAGTGGCTGTGGGACTCGTGCTTTCACGCCATCGTGCTCTCACTCCGCGACCCCGAAGCCGCCAAGGAGGAGCTGCGCTCTCTCGTCTCCCGCCAGTTCGGCAGCGGCCTCATCCCCCACATCATCTACTGGGTAAAAACGGACCGCATCAACATCGACTGGGGCGTGGAGGGGACGAGCAGCATCACCCAGCCGCCGCTCCTCGCCTATGCCGTGTGGCGCGTCTACGAGCAAGACGCCGACAAGGCGTTCCTCGAAGAGATGTATCCCCCGCTGTACCACTACTACAACTTTCTCCTCTCCGACCGCGACCCGCGGCACAACAATCTCTCCGGCATCATCAACCCCGACGAATCGGGAGAAGACAACTCGCCCCGCTTCGACACGCTCATCGGCCTCCCGCCCGCGCAGACGAAAGAAGAAAACCTCAAGAACCGCATCGAGCTCGTGAAGCGGAACAAGAGCTGCAACTTCGACGCCGCCTTCTGCATGAAGAAATTCTTCTGGGTCAAGGACGTCCCCTTCAACACGATTCTCATCCACAGCCTCGGCTTTCTCGCGAATATCGCGGAAGAGCTCGACCGGAAAGACGACTCGCTCTACTTCGGCGAGCAGAAGCTCCGGGTCACCGACGCGATGCGCGACCGGCTGCTCGACGGTGAGGTTTTCTGGTCGGCGGAAGGCAAAAACTACGAAAAAATCAAAGTAAAAACGTGGGCGCTCTTCGCTCCCCTCTTCGCCAACGTCGCGACGCAGGAAGAGGCCTCGTACACGGTGCGCACCTATCTCGAGAACGAGCACGAGTTCAAGACCTCGTACCTCATCCCGACCGTATCGCAGAGCGAGCCGTCCTACGACCCCGAGGGGTACTGGCGGGGCCCCGTCTGGATCGCGACAAACTGGCTCGTCTACAACGGGCTGCGGAAATATCGGGGATTCGAACACATCGCCGAAGCTGTCCGAGAATCGAGCGCAAAACTCCTCTTGAAATCGGGATTCAGGGAATACTTCAACCCGGAAACCGGCGCGGGCCTGGGCGCCACGCAGTTCACGTGGGGCTCGCTCATCGTCGATATGTACCGGGGCGCCTAGCGGCGCAACTAGACCGACACTTCCACGCTCACGATGCCGGCTGCGCCGGGCGCCACCTCGTATTTCGAAAAGAGCACGACGACCCCCGTGTCGGTCACGTAGAAGTGCGTGAGCGACGCGAGTGTGAGCGCATCAACCGCATCGGAGAACACGCCGACCTGGTCGCTCCGCATCCGGAGCGCCTCCTTCACGGCTTCCACGAACGCGTCCGCATCGCCCGGCGGCAGGATGTCGGCGAGCACCACCCGCTCTCCCGACACCGCGTCGTACACGAAACTCTCAACGGTCGCGTTCGCATTCGCGCCGCCCGTGTACTCGCCCGTCGTGACGACATAGGAGCGGTAAGTAGCGGACTGATAGATATCAACCACGACATCGATGGTGTACTGGTACCGGAATCCCACTTCGCTCCGGAGGCGCGGCACGTCTTCGTCCGCGAGCGCCTCGAACGCGTTCACTTCGTTTTTCACGAACGAGGCGACTTCCGCCGCGCCGACGCCGTTCCCCGTCGGATATTCAAAAGTTGCGACATAGTTCTCGTTCCGCCGCGTCTCCTGCTCAACCGCCTGCGCGGTTTGGCCGGAACCGCCGATGCGCGCCGTCCTCGTGTACAAGAAAAACGTGCCGCCCATGAGCGCGAGGGCGACGACTGCAACAACGTATGCCTTGGTTGCGTCTTTCATCATTTTCCCATTATACCCTGATTTCCTTCTCGAGCCACGGGTGCGCCGCGTGACTTACTCTTTCGCATAAACTCCTCTATCTGCTTCGCGTGACCTCCCTCGTGGTCCTCGCCTTTATATTCATATGACATCATTGCGTCAACGCTAACCGATAACCCGTCTTCTCCCTTCTCGGCCGCTTCATGAACCCATTCTTCCTCTGATAATTCACTTACCCTTGCGAGAAACGTTTCGAACGACTCTTCCCACTCTTTCAGCACCGCATCTATGCTCCAATCTTTTCTCTCACGGATTGCCCGTCGATTAAACTCACTCTCATCCAACCCCCACCACACCGGCTTGCGATTCGCCAATAAGTCGTCGATAACTCTCAACTCTTCCCAGTTCCATGCTGACAGGTGCGAGATGATGTCCTTTACCGTCCAATCGTCCAGTACCTTTTCCTTGACCATGCGGTCTGCGCTTAAACGGCTCACCATTCTTTTGAGACGTTCGTGACCCTTCCTGAGCCATTTGATTCTATCTTTTTTGGTCATGTTCATTTCGCTACTTCGTTCCACGCTCCCGCCCGGACGCCAGGATTTCGGTTTTTGCTTATTTTCTATACAACTTACTGTGAGTTCCCAGCGCAGTGAACATATATTCTTGCGGGTGCCTATGACGATAGACGGCACGGATGTCTCCTCCAACATTGATACTCCAATACCCCGTGTATTTCCCTCTCAGGGGATGGTTGTTGAGTATCGGATTGAAGGGGTCTGCTGTAAAAATCCGCAGGCGTCCCTCGAACTGCCTGCGGATTTTCGCCGGGGCTTTCTCATAGAACTTCCTGAATTTGCGGTGGAACGTTACATTCATCAGGAGTTGAGCCACCGTATCGCGTCCTCCGCGTTCGTAAAGACGGGAGACAGATTTTTCCCCGCTTCGATATCCGCTTCTACTTCATCTAGCAGCTTTTCGAGTTCGGGGGTTATGCGCGGCGCCGCGGAGAAATAAACCTCCCGCGTGCGGATGAGGTTCCGCAGAGCCGCGTTTACCACATCGCTTAGCGACAAACCGAGCTCTTCCGCGACTTTCTGCGCGGTTTCTTTAACTTTCTCATCCGTTTTAACGATTATCGTTTTCTTTGCCATATATCCGAAGTATATACAACAGATATTTAGATGTCAATACTCTACCTCGTACTCCCACCCCGGCTGCCAGGATTTCGTCTTCCGCCAGTCCTCGGCGAAGGCTTGCTCCCACGTCTTTCTTTTTAGGAGCACATCGAGTGCGAGTTGGGGCGCTTTATGCGCTACAATCGCTACCTCTTTCCCCTCGTATTCCCTTTTCAGCATTCCAATAAAATCAGCGATGCGCGCCTTTACACCCTCATAACTTTCCCCTTCCGGAAACCGCTTAGTTATCATTTGCTCTTGCAGCGATTCGACAATGGCTGACGGTTTGCCATTGTACCTGCCGTAGTTGCACTCCCGCAGACGCGCGTCGGCCCTGATGGGTACGGCTCCTTCAAACGTCAGCCTCGCCGACTCGACGGCTCGCTTCAGGTCAGATGAGAAAACAACATCGAAGTGTTTTCCTTTGATTTGGTCTTTTAGTTCTATTGACTGCCGCACGCCGCGCGGTGAAAGCTCAACATCCTTCCAACCGGATGAAATATCCTTCTCATTGTCCGTCGTTGTCCCGTGGACGAAGTATGTTATATGGACTGGCAACGATATATACCTAAAAGTCTATAATTTCTCTTGTAGCAACCACACCCTTTCCAATCATCTCACCCTCACCAAGATCAATCCCAGCGAAATCCAGTGTTACTACCAGAAGACTCCTTACTGTGAAACCCTGAGAGATTTTAAGATTGATTATCTCTTTCGCTTCCCCCTTATTTTCACGGGCGATTGCACGAACAAGGTTTTGCATAAATGATTCTTTTGGAGTCAATAGGACAATTTTCGCAAGGAAATCTAAATTCCCTTCAAATTCCTTCTTTAATTTTTTGATCAGATAAATCATATCCTTCTCACTGTTACTTTTCTCAAGCCAGTCGGCACTAAGAAGTAAATCCCACTTATCTTCAAGATCTACGCGGGCTATTAATCCGAAAAAACGTAACTTACCTTCTGTCCTCTCTGAAAGAATTTCATCCCTTATTTTCCCCAATTTTTCTATAATCTCCCTCATAACTATAACATTCTTAAGGTCTCTAGAATGAAATTTACTACGATCTTAGTTGCGTCGATTGTATCTCTGGCTTCCTGTTCTGATATTTGTCCAATGGTTCTATATCTAATCTCCGAATTCCACCTACTAGCAATTTGCCAATTGGCATAAACTGTATTGTCCGCTTTTATCTTTCTCTCTAACCCAGAAAGGTGTAGTAAAATATCCAGATCGTGTATTCTAAAGGACTTATACTTTTCAAATTCCTTATTATTCTCTGGATAACCATCCCAATCTAAAACCTTGACAATTCTCTGCTTCAGAATCAATTCAAGCGCATAGCCACATAAATAGACTGCCCCGTCGGCTTTATGGTTATGCAGTAGAATCTTAGCTTCATCATACCGACATTTTGCTAGTTTATAAAGATCCGCGCTAACTAACATATTCTTCAAGAATGTTACCAGACTTCAGGGAGATCAGAACTCGTATTCTTTGTCGATTTCTAGAACAGTGAAGGTGATGTCCTTTGGCCCCAGAACCTCAGGCGGGATGGCATGCGCGGCACCAGGTGATTTCAGACCGCTGTCGTGGACGGGAAAGCAAGTTTTGGGTCCGATGCGGAGTGCATAGTCAATAGCGGTCCCCACAGTCGTCCACGGACCCGCGACCGGGAGCGCGAGGAGTTCGACCGGTGTGCCCGGCTCCGTCCACGCATCGCCGGGGTAGAACAACCGCCCGGCGATGAAGTAGCCGGTATTCGGACTTTGCGGGAGGGATGAATGCATGACGGCATGAAGCGTGCCGAATCCTTCAATCCCGACTCCGTTCGCATCTGCCGTTTCACCATCCCCCACGATACTGAAATCTATCCCTTCCCTCGTTAGGAACTCTCCGACAGCCCTGCTTGTCATAACCCTTGCCTGCGGATTGTTCTTCAGAAAAACCTTCAGCGACTCGATGTGCAAATGGTCGGAGTGGTCATGCGTAATGAGAACAAAATCAATATCCCTCACCTTACTCTGCTGCGTGGAGTAACTCCCCGGGTCAGTCAAGATTCGCACGCCGTTTTCCTCAATCAACATGCAGCAGTGCCCGAATTTTGTGATTTTCATGTCTTTATCATACTGTTTCCCCCTTCTCGCTACAAATCCGGGGACTAAGTTGTCGAACATGGATGTCCGAGACTTAGTCCCTTTCGCGTGCGCCGTTTCTTGACGAGACAGGATGCGGGGGTACTATGGGGCACAGTTGCGCTTTCTTAGGGAAACGCCAAAAAACACTCTGGAGGTGAATATATGGAACCTGCGAAGATTGTCGAGATACCGCGCACGTTGTTCTACAATATTCTCGCTGAATACGACGGCGGGAAACAGCACGAAGAGAACATAGGAATCGACACGTACACGGTTTCGGAGCTCAAGAGTTTACGTGTCATAGTCGGGCTCAGGAGAAAACCATCCATGTCCTCCGCAGGCAACGATTCCTTCACTCTGTCGCTCTGGACACAATCCGTCCCGCGGCCCACGAGAGAAGTCGTCGTCGTCTTTTCCGATTACACCCCGAAAGGAGAAGGATGTTGCACTCTCTCGCTGAACGTCTCCGAGCGGCGGGAAGTCCGGGATCCCCTTTTCGGCCTTCTCAACTTTCTCCTCACGCGGCTCTCCGAACTCGCACCGGAGCAGGAAAGCGTTCATCTCGCCACCTGACTCCCGCTCCATCTGCCCCCTCGTCGGGGGCTTTTTAGTGGAAATAAAAAAGCCCCCGGGTTTCCCGGGGGACAAAGCGCAGCAGTATCAGGTACAATCGGGCCAGAACACATTCGTGCCCCGCTCCCATACGACCGCATCGCGGGGCTGTCCGTCCACGAACCACACTCCTGCTTCACACCACACGAAGACCGCGAGCAAACTGCCCCGCCTCCCTCTGACGTAAAAGACGTTGCTCGCCGCCGTACTGAGCGGGCAAGGCCTCTGCCATCGGGCAATATCTATAAGATACCGCCATCGGGCAATATCTATAAGATACCGCAACTGGACGGAGAACTGCCCGAAGTTCGAAAAGACAAAGTCCGCCGGCAGTTCCTGTAAAACCTGCTCGTCCGTCGCACGCTCACGGAGCGCGGAGCGCCACAACCGGCATCCGGGAACCTCGCCGACGCGACGAAGGCGCGGGATAAGGTACGTGAGGGAAGGACTTACCCGGATGAACGGAACCTCGTCGGCGATGCTGATGAGGTAGTGCCCGAAGCTTACGGCAAATGCCGGAATCGCCACGGATTCCCGTTTCTCCAACACGGCTGTCATCGCAGAATGTATCATAGAACAACACCTCCATCAAAAATTTTTTATTGACTTGTCAAGCTGCAAAGGGACACTCCTATGCTACGCCGCCGTACCTCCCGCGTCAACAAAAAGCCCCGGACAATACTGTCCGGGGCTCCGAGCCCGTCACGTACGAATGCCGCAGAGGGCGATGAACTGGTCTCCGGGAGACCATAACATCGTGTCGAGCGGTACGGCATCGATGTGCCACCGGTTCACACGCGCGGTCCGCCACACAGACACGGCGTACAGCGTTTCCTCGCTCATCACGTGAAAAACATTGAAGACGTTCGGCCCCTCCTGATAGGAGAGGAGGTGGCGCTCCATCAGGTACCGATCTCCCCATAAGAGCCGTGAGAGGTAAATGAGAAACGAGGAAACAGCCTGAAACTCGTACCCCTCGAACAGCTCTCCGCGAATCTCATGGTCGTGCGCCTTCTCCGTGATGCGGAAGAGCTGCAGAAGCGCGTTCGGAACGCGCTTCGCCACAAGTATCGTTTTCCCTTCAGGAAAAATGGCGAAGAATCGGTCCGTGACGGACGCGTAGTGCTCGAGCGTCCCCGAACCGCTGCTCGCCGGCATAAAAATACCGTCAATTTCAAAGCTAGGCCCGGGCTGAAGAACCTTGTATTCACTCATGTATGCCCCCGTCAATTCAGATATGATGACGTTGTCAAAAGACACGCTGGGAAGATTATAACACAATTCACATTTATGTCAAATAACGCAGGCCTCGCCGATGCCGTCCTCTAGCGGCCGTCTCCGGTATGGGTTTCGATGATAATCGGCAATCGCGATTCGCGCGCCGTGAGCGTGCCGGCAAGAAAGCCGAAGAGTGCCGCGAGGAGCGCCACGACGACGAGCACGATGCGAAAATGGTAGTCCTCCCCCACCTCCCGCATCCGTTCCCGGAACTTTGACATCACTTCCAGTATACCGTATGATGGGAAACCATGGCTCACATCAAACAAAAGGGTGGGTACAAGGGCTCATCGGATTCCGAGTCGAAGCGCCTCGGCGTGAAGCGGTTCGGCGGCGAGCGGGTGGCGGCTGGAAACGTCATCATCCGCCAGCGCGGCACGAAATTCATCCCCGGCGAGAACGTGCGGCGGGGCAGGGACGACACGCTCTACGCCGTAACGGCCGGCGTCGTCACATTCAAAAACAAGCGGAAACCCGCCTTCAACGGCAAAACGAAAACGGTGAAGCAGGTGAACGTGATGTAGAAAGAGGAGCTTACGGCTCCTCTTTCGTTATCTCCACCGTCGCGGTACCGGCGACGCCGTCGCCGAAGTCAACCGCCACCTGATGCGTACCGAATGATTTGAGGGGCTCCGTCGAAACGGTCGCCTCTCCGAAGCCCTGCTCCGCAAGCGCATGCGCGATGTCTTTCGCCGACACGGAGCCGTAGAGCGTGTCGCCCTCCCCCTTGCGCGCGAAAGTGAGCGGCGCGCCCGAGAGCCGTTCCGCCGCCTGCTGCGCCGCCGCCCGGCGCGTTTCCCGCTCGCGGTCCTGCTGCGCGCGCAGCGCCTCCACGCGTGCGAGCGCCTCGCCCGTCGCGAGTACCGCAAGCTTGCGGGGAAGGAGATAGTTGCGGAAGTAGCCGTGCGGCACGTGCACGGTCTCGTACGCGTCGCCGAGTCCCTTAACCTGCTTCGTCAGTATCGCCGTTATTTTCCCTTTCATGCTATAAAAGAATGGTTGGAATGACTTCTGTATCCCGGGACTGCTCCTGCAACACCTCAAGCGCTTTGTCGAGCTGCGGGTCCTTGCCGGCATCCGCATCCTCTGCCGAGAGCGGAACTTCCACGTCCGGCGTGATACCCTTCCCGTCGATGTGGTGTCCCTCGGGCGTCACCCACTCCGCAACCGAGACCTTCACCTTCGAGCCGTCGGAGAGCGTCTCAACCTCCTGCACGGTGCCCTTGCCGAACGTCTTCGTGCCGACGATGGTCGCCCCCCGCTCATCGCGGAGTGCGCCAGCGAGAATCTCGGACGCGGATGCCGAGCCGCCGTCGACCAGGACGACGACCGGGACCGACTTCCAGGCGCCGGTGCCGTTCGCGTAGAACGGACGGACCATGCCGCCCGGGAAATGCTCCTCAACGACGAGCTTCCCCCGGTCCATAAACCACCCGGCGATGGTCGTCGCCACCTCCAGATAGCCGCCGGGGTTGCCGCGCAGGTCGAGCAGCAGCCCGCGGGAACCCTTGAGGAGCGCCGCCACCGACGCCTGGTAAAACGCCAAGGGGGCGTTCGCGTTGAACGTGTAGAGGTGCACATACGCGATGTCGCCGTCAAGCATCTCCGAGTCCAGGGTCGGCACGACGATGTCGCCGCGCATGATGGTGAAGGGTTTCGGCTCGCTCCAGCCCTCGCGGTCGATGAGGAGCGTGACATCGGTTCCGACGGCGCCCCGGATGAGCTTCACCGCCTCGTCGACCGACATGTCGGCGGTCACCGCCGTGTCGTCAATCCTCAGTATCCGGTCACTCGCGCGGAGCCCCGCGGCTTCCGCCGGATTACCCTTCAGCGGGGCGATGATGAGAAGCTCCTCGTCGCGGATGCCGATTTCGGCGCCGATGCCGCCGAAGTTCCCCTCGATGTCTTCCTCGAATTTCTGCGCGTCGTCCGGTGCAAAGAATCTGCTGTACGGGTCGCCGAGCGAGTCGATGGCGCCGCTGATGGCACCGTAGAGCAGCTTCTGGTTGTCTATCTCCGCCGGCTTAAAGTACTTCTCCTTGACGAAATCGAGCGACTTCCAGAACAGCTGCATATCGAGCGTGGATGTCGCCGCCGCCTCGCCGCTCGAGGCGACCGGCGTCCCTTCGCCGGCGGCAGCGCCGCCGTGCCGCGAGACCGCGAACCAGATGCCGCCGTAAAACGCGGCGGCGAGAACCGCCGTCCCCGCGAGAATGCCGATAATGAGTTTCGTCCGGTCCGTCTTCAGCTTCATATCACCATTACTGTACCTGAAACGGCACGCGGTCCGCAACCCCGGCGCCCGTTCCGGAGCGAAACCGGACGGCTTGTCCCGAGGGAGAGGGGGAGATAAGATGAAACGTATGGAGACCGGCGGGTACCTCAAGGGGCTGCGGGACCGGCATCGCGCGCGGCGCGTGACGCGGGAATACCAGCTCACGGGACTCACGCTCGCGGAACTCCTGGGCGACGAAGCGCACAAGGCGCTCTATATCAAGCTCGCCAAGCGCTTCGACGGTGCACGCCTCATCGCCGTGGCGAAGGACGTCGCCGAGCGGAAAAACATCAAAAACAAGGGTGCGTACTTCATGAGCATCATCCATGAAATCCCGATAGTGTCCAAAACCCCACACCAAGAAAAAACCACATCGATCAAAGCCCGAATAAAACCTGACTGAAGCACGAGGATGCGCCAGCGTATCATGACACTATCGGGATGAAACTGTACACGACAAGCGACGAACGGGAAAAAAAGTTTCTCGACAAACCGGCCAAGCCGGTTGATTTCAAGACCGCGGACAAAAAGGAACTCCGTGAATTTGTGAAACGGATGCGTGACATGATGACGCGCGCGCAGGGCGTCGGCCTCTCGGCGAACCAGGTGGGCGACGACCGGCGGCTCTTCGTGGCGAACGTGCCGACGGCGAACGGCAAAACGAAATTCTACGCCATCGTGAACCCCCGCATCGTGAAGCGCTCGGCGGAAACGGAAGCGCTCGAGGAGGGGTGCCTGAGCGTCCCCGATACGTACGGCACCATCGAACGGGCGGCATCGGTCGTCCTGGAGGGATTCACGCCCGCCGGCCGGAAGGTGAAAATCAAGGCGTGGGGGCTCCTCGCGCAGGTATTCCAGCACGAAGTGGACCACCTGGACGGCCATCTCTTCACGGAAAAAGCAAAACCCGTGTTTCACGTCGATGAAGACACGGGTCATGCCGTCAGGATATAGCCGGTTTCCCTACCGAATTTCGTACGTCAGGTTTATCATGACCGTCACGTCCTGCGAGCCCGGCTCGATGGCGGGGGCGGGAACCGCCGCTTCGGTGGCTCCTCCCATGCCGAGGGGAACGGACGATTTCGCCGCATAGTTGTCGTAGTAGTAACGGTTGCTGTACACGTTGAGGAGCCGCCCGACCGAGAACCCGCCCGCCTTGGCGATTTCGCGCGCCTGCGCCTGCGCCTTCTCGATCGCCTGCGCCCGCGCTTCCGCTTCCACGCTCGTCGGGTCGTCGATGGTGAAGCTCAAGCTCGAAACCGTGTTCGCGCCGTGCTGCACCACGCCGCTCATGATGTCGCCGATGACGGAAAAGTCGCGCACCTTCACGTCAACCGTCTGCGAAACGGTGTAGCCGACGATGTCGGCCGGCGGACATGGCTCGCCGCTCCGCCCCTCATCAGGGCAGGAGTACCGCTGGTAGCGCGGCGTTATCGTGTACCCCGAGGTCTTGATGTCCTTGCTCGCCACGCCCTGCTCCTTCACGAATGCGATGGCGTCGTTCACGCTCGTGGTGTTTTTCGTCTGCAGCGCCCCGAGGTCGGTGCCGCCCTGGGTCAGGACCGAGAAGGACAGCTGCGCCACGTCCGGTATCGCCGTCACTTTCCCCTCCGCGGTGACGGTGAAGCTGCGGTACGCGCCGGGCTGTATCGACCTGCTGTAGGTTCCCGCAATTTTGACGACGCCGTATGCGGATGCGGCGAGCATCACCATGATGGCGATGCCGAGATAATTTTTTATCCGTGCATTCATATACTTCATAATATAGCACATCTACAGCCCTCGCAAGATATCAGCCGGCCGCTTCCGGCTCACGACGGCATCCCGGATGCCGGCGAGGAGCGGCAGCTCCGCGACGCACCCGCCGAGGAGCGAGAGGAGCGGCGGCAGCGAGACGGAACCCTCACTCACGAAGCCGGGCTGCTCCCCCCGGGCGAGCGCCCGCCCGAACGCGCAGTTTTTGGAATCCGGCGAGAGTCCCGTCGCCAAGAGGTCACCGATGCCGGCGAGTCCGGCGGCGCTCTCCCGGGCGCCTCCCAAGCGGTCGATGATGTACGCCATCTCCCGGACCGCGAGCACCGTAAGCCGCCCGACGAGGTTGTGCCCGAGGCTCAGCTCGCCGGCACATCCCAGGCCGATGGCGTATATGTTTTTCAAAACGCCGCAGAGCATGGTGCCTCGTACATCCCGCGACGTTTCAATCCGCACGGCGGTCCGCGCGAAGAGGTGCTGCACGGTCTGCGCGGCGGCCGCGTCAACGGATGCGGCAACCGCCGAGCCCCCCTTCCCTGCAACGAGCTCCTCGGCGAGCATCGGTCCCATGAGCGCGACGAACCGCTTCGGCTCGACGAACCGCGCAAAAACGGCGTCCAGCGTCTCGCCGCGCTCCGTGAGCCCCTTCGAGACGGTGACGATGACGCTCCCCCACGCCGCAAGCGGCGCCGCGTCCTGCAGCGCGGTCTCCACGGCATGCGACGGAACGCAGAAAAAGATGATGCGCGCGTACCGCACGACATCCTCGAGGGAGCCGGTTCGCTTCCCCTCATCCGCGTCCCAGAAGGACTGAGACGCGTGTACCTGCTCCAGAACGTGCGCCAGGGCGCGCCCGATCTCCCCCGCACCGATGATGGCAACGTTCATATTCTCATTATACCAGGTTGACTCACCCGCGCCCCCGTGCCATTATAGGAGTGGTTCCTCAAGCAAATGGAACGGGAGGTATGTATGGGGTGGTTCGAGATCTTCGAAATCGTATATTATGCAGTCCTCGGACTGGCCATCATCACCATCATTAAGGTGGTGAGAGGGAAAAGAAAATGCAAAATATAAGGCAGGTTGTACAACCTGCCTTCATTCGTACCGGAGCGCCTCAATGGGGCTCTTCTTCGCGGCCTGCCGCGCCGGATACAGCCCGAAAACGAACCCGACTGCCGCGGCGACGGAGAGGCCGAGGAGCGCGGCGGGAAGCGAGAAGGCGAACTTCCACCCGGTGGAAAGCACCTGCCCCAGCACGAGCGACGCGAGGAAGGAGAAGCAAAAACCGAGTATGACGCCGATGACGCCGCCGACAGCGGTCAGAAACACCGATTCCAGGAGAAACTGGCGCGAGATGTCGCGGGGCGTCGCGCCGAGCGCCTTGTGCAACCCGATTTCCCGCGTCCGCTCCGCGACGGAGACGAGCATGATATTCATAATCCCCACGCCGCCGACGACGAGCGAGATGGCGGCAACCGAGACGAGGAGTGCGGTGAGAATACTCGTCACGGAACCGATGCGCGCGGCGGCGTCCGCCTGCGTGCTGACGTAGAAATCGTCTTTCGCGGGGTCATCGATGCCGTGCAGTTCCCGGAGCGTCAGCTCCACCTCCCGCTGCACCCGCGGCACGACGTCCTCGCTCACCGCCTTGACGGTGATGGAGTGAAAGTAATCGATACCGAAAAGATACTGCTGCGCCGTCGTATACGGCACGAGCACAAGCTTGTCGGGATTGAAAAAGGCCATCTGCCCGCGGTGCGAGAAGACGCCGACGATGCGGAATGTCCGGTTTTTGATACGCAACTTTTTCCCCAGAGCGTCTGAATCCCCGAAGAGCTCTTCTTTGACCTTCGAACCGATGACCGCGACGCCCGCCCGCGCCTCAACGTCCCCCTCGGTAAAATTCGCTCCTTCTTCGGGATACATATCAAACACCTCGGCAAAATAGGGATCTGAACCGACGATGCTCGTCCGGTACGTTTCGCCGCCGTACGACACGGTGTCGGTCTGGAGCACGGTCGGCATCACCCGCTCGACACCCTGCACGTTGTTCGGGTCCCGCAACGCTTCCAAATCTCTCTGCTTCAGCGAATCGCTGAAAATCTCCGCAAAGTCGGAGAGTCCGGAGGGCTCCCGCCCGGGGTTGACGTCGAGGAGCGTCGGACCGAACGCCTCTATCTGGCTCAAGATGAGCGCCTGGGCGCCCTCCCCGACGGACACGACGAGCGTGATGGCGGTGATGCCGATGACGATGCCGAGGATGGTGAGCGCGGAGCGCGACGTGTTCGCCCGCAAACTGCCGATTGCCGTTTTGATGCTGTACTTGATGTGCATACTACTTCTCAAAATCATCCCGCGCACGCCGCCGGGAACCGACGAGCCGGTCACTGTCTATCCTCCCGTCCAGGATGTGTATGATGCGCGCCGCGTGCTCGGCCGTGTACGATTCGTGCGTGACGAGTATCACCGTATGCCTCTGCTCTTCGTTCAGGTCCTGCAGGATTTCCATCACCGTACGCCCCGACGCGGTGTCGAGGTTCCCCGTCGGCTCGTCGGCGAAGATGACTTCGGGCTTGTTGACGAGCGCGCGCGCGATGGCGACCCGCTGCTTCTCTCCGCCGGAGAGCTGCGCCGGCGTGTGACTGAGGCGGTGCGACAGTCCCACGCTGTGTATCGCCTCCCGGGCGCGGCGCTCCCACGAACGCTCGGGCACGTCGGAGTAGACGAGAGGGAGCATGACGTTTTCCAGCACGTCGCGGCGCGCGAGCAGGTTGAACGCCTGAAACACGAAGCCCATCTTCCGGTTTCGCACGTGCGCGATTTCCTCGTCGGTGTAGTCGTCGAACCCCTTGCCGTCGAAGCGGTACGTGCCCTCCGTCGGCCGGTCCAAGAGACCGATGATGTGGAGGAGCGTCGACTTTCCGGAGCCGGAAGGTCCCATCACGGCGACGAACTCCCCCTTCTCCACGCCGAACGTCACGCCGCGCAGGGCGTAGGTCCCCACGTCCTCACCCTCGTACACTTTCGTGAGGTGCTGTGCCTCAATGAGTGCCATAGACAATCACTCCGCCACAAACGTTACCACCCGGTCCCCCTCCTGCACGCCGGAGAGAATCTCCACGCTGCCGTCCGAGCCCCGCAAGCCGACGGTAACGGGAACTTCCCGCACCGACCCGTCCGCCTCAAGGATGCGCACGAATTTCTCCCCGTCCGTCCGCACGATCGCCCGGTACGGTATCGCGATGACCTGGTCCCGCCGCGCCGACAAGATATCCACGTTCGCCGTCATGCCCGACCGGATGCGCTCGTCGGGCTCCGCGAAGTACAGTGTCGTCTGATACGTAGCGACGCCCTCGATCATCGTTTCCGACGCGTCAATGCTCGCCACCGCGGCGGCAAACACGATGTCGTCCCCATACGCATCGAGCGTGACGCGCGCCGCGTCCCCC
>CAYYYM010000004.1:17341-34731 GCA_964476325.1 uncultured Candidatus Saccharibacteria bacterium
TCGCGATATCAACTTCGGGTATATTCGCCTCCACTTCAAAACCGCTGTCGCTCACGACGGAGATGAGCGGCGCGTACGCATCCACGGCATCGCCCCGCTTGACGTCCACCTTCGTCACCGTCCCCGCGAAGGGCGCCCGCAGCACGGTTTTCGCGAGGTCCGCGCTCGCCGCGCTGACGCTTGCCGTCGCCTGCTGCACCGCGGCTTCCTGCGCCCGCACTTCCTCGCCCGTCGGCCCGGCAGCCGTCTCCTCAAGCTCCCGCTGCGCCGTCGTGAGCGCCGCGGCCTTCAGTGCAATTTTCTGCTTCAGCGTGTCAACCGCCGAGAGCGCTGCGCTGACGTTCGTCCGCGCCGTGCCGATGTTTGTCCGGTACGTGGACACCTGGGAATCCGTGAGTTCACACCCGATGATGAGCGTGTCGCTCGCCTGGTTTAGAAATCCGCTGACGGCGATGAGGTTGTCCCGCGACCGGTTCAGCGCCGTGGAAAGCTCCGTCCGACTGCTCCCGGAAGTGAGCCCGTTGATGAGCACGTTCCACTCATAGAGCGTATGCTCGAGGTTTGCCCGCGACTGCTCTACCAGCCGCTCCGCGGCATCGTTGCACGCGTTATAGGTCAGGATGAACGCGCTGGTGAACATGCCGGTCGTCTTGGTCCGCACGGCATCCTCCCCGTCGCCATACGCGTCGTGCACGGTCGCGATGACACTCTCGTACGCGTTCTCGAGGTCCTGTTCCGCCTCAGCAACCGCCGCCTGCTTGATCGCCAGTTCTTCCGCCGTCGCACCTCGCTTCAGCTCTGCCAGCTTCGCTTCTTCCGCGGCGAGTGCCGCCCGCGCCTCCTCCAGGTTCGCATACAGTTCGCCGGAGTCGAGCCGGGCGAGCTCCCGTCCCTTCGAAACGGCGTCTCCGACCGATACCGATACCGAGGCGACCGTCCCGCTCCGCTCAAAGGCGACATTAGCGCCCGCGATGGGAGACACGGTCCCCGTCACGCTCACTTCCTGGACGACGTCGGTTCGCGCCGCCGTCACGGAGTCGATGGCCGGCTTCGCCTTCGGACGAAGCGCGAATACGAGGCTGATGACGATGAGAAGTGCTAGGCTGACGATAACCTTCGGTCGTTTCCAAAACGCCTTCTTTTTCTTGGAAGCGTGCTCCATATCCGTTCTTCCCCACAGTATACCAGCATTCTCCGCCGCTTGCTACGGCGCGGGGATGATGATACCTCCGCTCGTGCTATGATTGAAACGTATGCAGCAGGAACAGTTTTCGCCGGAACGGGACAAGCCGCTCGCGCCGCTCGCCTCCTTCGGCATCGGAGGAACAGTAGAATATTTCGCCACGGTGGGAGACGCGGACGGGCTCTCCTGCGCGTATCGCTGGGCCGCGGAGCGCGGCATCCCCGTCCGCGTCATCGGCAGCGCGACGAACGTCGTCTTCCCCGCGCGCCTCACGGGACTCCTCGTCCGCATGCGGGGTGGAACCGTCCGCGAGACCGGCAAGCGGACGCTCGCGGCCGACGCGGGCGTTCCCCTGCAGACGCTCGTCGACGCAGCAAACGCCCGGGGATACGAAGGGCTGCAGACGCTCGCCGGCATCCCGGGGACGGTGGGAGGCGCTGTGGTCGGCAACGCAGGCGCCTACGGGAAGGAGGTGAGCGATTGTCTCGAGTCGGTAACCGTCTTCGCCCCCGAAGAAGATGTTAAACACCGAGTGTTTAACAAGAAAGAATGCGGCTTCTCGTACCGCGAGAGCCGGTTCAAGCGCGAGCCCCTCACGGTGCTCGGCGCGACGTTCAGGTTCGGGAAGGGAAACCCGCGGGAACTCGGGAAAACGAGCGAGGATATACAGCGAGAGCGGGCGAAGAAATATCCGCCCGGCCTGCGGTGCCCTGGCAGCTTCTTCAAGAACATCCCGATGCGGACCGTCCCGAAGGAAATCGTGAAAAAGCTGGACCAGTCGAGGTGTAAAGGAGGGAAAATCCCCGCCGGCTATCTCGTCGAGGCGGTCGGCGCGAAGGGACGGCGCGCAGGCGGCGTCCGCGTCGCCGACTGGCACGGCAACCTCATCATAAACGAAGGGTTCGGAACCGCCGACGACGTGAGGAAGCTCGCGGCGGAACTGCGGGAAAGCGTGCGCGACGCGTTCGGCATCACGCTCGAAGAAGAGGTTCGTTACTTCTGATTAGTTTGATTGGTTTCGGGAATCTAACAAGCTTGTTAGATTCCCGAAACCAATCACGGATTACTCGGTCGTCTTCCCGTCGAAGTGCTCTTCGACGACGTCCGCTTTCGTCGCTTCCCGCACGCCGTCCCGATGCTCGGGCGGCGAATAGACGGTGTAGAGCTTGAGTGCGGCGTCGCCTGTGTTCACGACGTTATGCCACGTCCCGGCGGGGACGACGACGGCCGAACCGTCATGCAGTTCGTATTCCGTCTCGCCGTTATTCAAAATCCCCTTCCCCGTTCCCGCTTCGACGCGGATGAACTGGTCGAGGCCATGCACCTCGTTACCGATGTCCGCGCCGGGCGGAATGCTCATAAGGACCAGCTGGCTGTACCGCGCGGTGTAGAGGACGCGGCGGAAATCCGTGTTCTCGCGCGTCGCCCGCTCTATGTCAATCGAAAATCCTTTCATACGTCATTCATCATATCACGCTGCTTCTCCTTCGCCAACCGGCCGTACTTCGCGTACGAATAAATGATGACGAACGCGGCGGAGCAGAGCACGGGGATAAGGGCGAGATAGAAGCCGTACCGCGGGATGAGCATCCCGAGGAGCGCGATGCCGGCGGAAATCTTGAAACACAGCGCCCCGACCCGGTGCGTATCCTTCCACACCTCGTCGCTCATGAGCGTCCAGGGCGTCCTGATGCCGATGAACCAGTTCCGCTCCGACTTCCCGATGAGCACGCCGGCGTAGTAGATGAGTCCCGCGAACGCCGGAAGGATGAGGAGCGAGAAGTCGAACTGGATACCGATGTTCCAGAGCAAACTCAGTATATGGATGTAGAGGAAGAACGCGGTGATAACGACGATGAACCGGTTGAAATACGGCCGGAACGTCGCGATGTTCCGCCGGAGCGGGTCTATCCTCGGGATGAGGAGAAAGAGCCCCAGTGTCGCGAGCGCCACGATGGGCATCAGAAACGCACCCCAGAACTTCGGGAGGTAATCGTTCACCTCTCCAGCCGCATTCCAGTGCGACGCGACCTGCTCGGGAAGCTGCGGGTACAGCACGATGCTCGCGATAAATCCTGCGGCGATAAGCGCGAGCACGAGCACGATTGTCCGTTTCATACTCTCATGTTAGCGGAGTGGGGCGTCGGGCGTCAATTGGATTGAATCGGCGGCGATGCTGCCGTCGCTGTTTGCGGTCCCCGTCACGGCGACCGTCGCCCCGACCCTGAGGTCATCCGCGCTCCCGCTTGCGGATACGCTGACGGGAGTGCTCGAGGAGTAAAACACGATCTGCGACCCGCCGTCGCGGAGCTTGACGGTGATGCTCTCCCCGCCCTTCGCGACGATTTCCCCGCGAACGCCTGTGCCGTTCTTCCCGGCGAGCGCTCCGCGCGTAAACGCTTCAGCCGAGCCGCGGAATTGCGGGACGCCTCCGGAAAACCGGGCGAACCGGCTCGCCGCACCGGTGCGGAAACCGCCGTAAAACGCCCCGCCGCCGACGATAACGAGTGCGGCGACGATGAATGCAATGTTCTTTTTGTCCATATGAATGGTGGTTGGTTAACGAAGCCGACCTTTCGTCACTCGTAGCGCAGCGCCTCGATCGGATTCAGCGACGCAGCGCGGCGCGCGGGATAGTACCCAAACGCGATGCCGATCGCCGCCGAGACGCCGAATGCGAGTAAAACCGACGAAAGGGAAATGCTCGTCGTGATGCCGCCGAACCGCGAGATGAGGAGCGACACGAGCCAGCCAAAGACGACGCCAAGGACGCCGCCGATGAAGGTGAGGGTGGTCGCTTCGGAGAGGAACTGCATGCTGATGTCGCGCTTCTTCGCGCCGATAGCTTTGCGGAGACCGATTTCCCGCGTCCGCTCCGTCACGGTAGTGAGCATCATGTTCATGATGCCGATGCCGCCGACGAGGAGCGAGATGCTTGCGATTGCCGCGAGGAGAGCGGTGAACGTCCCGGTGACCGACGAGGCGGTCTCCACGATGTCGGCCTGGTTCAGAACCGAGAAGTCCGCCTGCGCGGGGTCGGAAATGTTGTGCCGCAGGAGAAGCAAGTTCGTCACGCCGTCCTGCACCGCCGTCATGTGCGCAGTGTCGTCCGCTTCCACGTTGATGTCACTCACGGAATCGCTGCCCGTGAGATACCGCTGCGCCGTGGTGAGCGGTATGTATATCACGTCGTCCTGGCTCCCGAAGCCGGTCCCGCCTTTCGCGACCGTGACGCCGATGACGGTAAACTCGAGCCGGTTGATGCGCAGCTTCTGTCCGATGGCGGCGGCTCCCTCCCCGAAGAGGTCGTCGCGCGTCGTGGGACCGAGGACGGCGACCTTCGACAGGCCGCTCACGTCCCGAGCGGAGATAAACGAACCCTCCTGCACGGCGACGTTCCGCACCTCGGGATATTCGGGAACCGTCCCGATGACGGACGTGTTCGTATTCGTCCCCTTCGCCGTCACCTGGTACCGGCCCGACGTCTCCGGCGCGACCGCCTTGACGTACGGGATCTGCGACGCAATCGCGTCGGCGTCCTCCCGCGAGAGCGTCATCGCGGAGCCGCGCTCCAAGCGCACGCCGCCGCCGCCGACGTTCCGCTGGAAGCCCGGTATCACGATGACGAGATTTGACCCGATGCTCTCGATGCTCGCCTGGATGTCCCGCTGCGCCCCCTGGCCGATGGAAATCATCGCGACGACGGACCCGATGCCGATGACGATGCCGAGCATCGTGAGCCCCGACCGGACCTTGTTCATCGAGAGCGCCGCGTACGTTTCTTGCAATAAATCGGGAATGGTCATGATTCAGAATGCCGCACCATGCGCTGGCGGTGGTTATGCCGGTCGCTCCTGACCTCGCCGTCCACGATGTGGATGATGCGCCCGGCGTGCTCGGCGACGTACGGCTCATGCGTGATGAGCACGATGGTCCGCTGCTTCTCGCGGTTGAGTCGCTGGAATGTGTGGAGCACGATTTCGCCCGTCTTGGTGTCCAGGTTCCCCGTCGGCTCGTCGGCGAGGACGAGGGAAGGGTCGTTCACTAGTGCGCGGGCGATGGCGACGCGCTGCATCTGCCCGCCGGAGAGCTGGTTGGAAAGGTGGCCGAAGTGCGTCTCGTCGAGGCCCGCTTCCCGCAGTGCGCGTCGCGCCAGTGTTTCCCGCTCCCCCCGGGGCACGTCGGCGTAGACGAGGGGGAGTGTGACGTTGCGCAGCACGCTCGCGCGCGGCAGGAGATTAAACGACTGAAATACGAATCCGATTTTGCGCTTCCGGATGTCGGCGAGCGCTTCGTCGGAAAGCGTCGAAACGTCTTCTCCGTCGAGACGGTACGCGCCGCGCGTCGGCGTATCGAGACAGCCAAGGATGTGCATAAGCGTCGACTTCCCGGAGCCGGAGGGCCCCATCACGGCGACAAACTCGCCGTCCGAAACGGCAAACGAGACGCCCTTGAGCGCCTCCGTCTCGACCGCCCCGCTCCGATACCGCTTGCTCACGTTCTGAATCTCAATCATGGTCGAGGTTACCGAAGCACCCTGAAGACACCGCCGCTCGCACCGCCGAGGCCGGTGTTCCGCGAACCGCTCGTCTGGGCGGCTGCGCTTCCGGAGAGCGTTTGCGCCACGACGGTATCGCCCTCCTGCAAGCCGCTGACAATCTGCGTCATCGTGTCGTTGGACAACCCCGCCTGCACCGGAACCTGCTGCACCCCCGCAGTCGAACTGCCCGCCGGCACCTCGACGTACCAGCTATCTCCCTGCTGCTTCACGGCCGCGTTCGGCAGAAGGAGCGCGTTCTGCACCGAGTCGGTGATGACGCTCGCCGACAGGCTCATACCGGGTTTCACGCGCGAATCCTGCGTATCAAAGGCGATTTTCACGCCGTAGGTCACCACGCCCTGCGAGATGGTTCCCAGGGTATCGATTTCCGTCACTTTCCCGGCGAGCGTCAGACCGTCGATAGCATCGAAGGTAACCACTGCCTGGTCTCCCACTTTCACGTTCGCGACGTCAACCTCGTTGAGCGATATCTCAGCCAGATTCCCCTCCGTGACGAGCGTTACGACCGCCGAACCGGAAGAAACCGAGTCACCGGCTTTCGCGTGGACGGCGGCGACGATGCCGGTGAAGGGCGCGGAGAGGTAGTGGTCCGCGAGCGCGGCTCGGGCGTCCGCGAGTGCATTCTTTGCCTGCTCCACGGAAAGCTGTTTTTGTTTCACGGAGAGCTCGTCGGGCAACTGCAGGTTCTGGAGTGAGAGCTGTGCCGTCTCGACCGAGCGTTGTGCGCTTACGACCGCCTGCGCGTTGTCCGCAAGCGTCCGCGCGGCATTCGCAAGCGAGACCAGGTCGCCGTTCAGCTCGGTTGCGTACGCGTTCAGGTTGGTTTGAAATCCGCTGACCGCGCCGGGGATGGCCCCGCCGCGGCCGGATTGATAGTCGACCCAGTAATTGATGAGGTTGCCCTCGGCCCGCGCCGCTTCATACAGTTTTTCCGCGACCGCCGACGTCTCGGCGAGGAGCGACTCGACGGTTGCATGGTCCGCGTCCCGGCTCGTCGCCTGATACTGCGCGAGGCCGGTCAGGTACTCCGCGCGCGCCGCCGCATAGGCGGTCTCGGCTTTCGAAACCAGCTGGTTGTACGGATAAGGGTCAGTGAACCCGCCGAGCCCCAAGAGCGCCGTCGTATTCATATTGCGCGAGTCAAGGTTGTACCCGTAGAGGATGTCGTGTAAATTCGTGACGAGCGTGGGGACGGAAAGATATGTGCTCGCGACGTCGTTGTATGCATCCGTGTATCCCTTCGCGACGTTCGCTACGGCCGTCCGCGCCGATTCCTGCGCCGACGCCAGGGAATTCCGCGCCTGGAGAAGCGAGAGCTGCGACGGATGCAGGAGCGCATCAAGCGAGAGCTCAGCCGTCTCCAGGGACGACGAGGCGTCACGGAGCGTCTTCAGCGCATCCGCCGTGTCGAGTTTCAGAAGGAGTGTTCCCGCCCGCACCGTGTCGCCGCTTTCCACGCCGACATACGTCACGGTACCCGAGACCTTCGGCTTGATGTCAACCTGGGTTTCTGCGGCGACCTGCCCGCTCCCCGAAACGGATGTCGTGAGCATCCCGCGCGTCACGGTCGCCGTCACGTACAGCGGCGCATCGCTGCCGCCCTGCGTGGCTGCGCGAATCACGCCGTATCCGCCGCCGAGGACGACAACGGCGCAGAGAGCCATGACGAGCTTCCTGCGGAACAGCTTCTTCAACGCCCGAACTGCGTGCTTTACCATAACCGCGGTATGCCCCTAATACGGCAAGGAAACCCTGTTTCTTTCAAAACGGCACCCCTCCGCACGGAGGAGCTCCGCCTTCATCCACCCGCCTGCCCGGCTCCCGCGATAGCCGCCGACCGTTCCGTCGCTCTGGATGACGCGGTGGCACGGGACGGTCGGGTCGGTGTTCCGCGCGAGGACGGTGCCGACCGCGCGGGCGGCGCGGGGGCTCCCCGCGCGGCGCGCCACGTCGCCGTAGGTCAGGCACGAACCCTTCGGTATCGTCCGCACAACGGCGTATACCCGTTCACGAAACGAATCCTCCATACGCCCAGTATATACCCGCCGTGCGGAGATGCGCTACGCGGGAGGGTATCGCTCCCGCACGAAAAAGCCGCCCCGAAGGGCGGCATACGGAAACCGTTTAGGGAGGGTTTCCACTGGCGCGGAGCTTGGCGCGAAGCTCCGGACTGCGCCACGAGAGAATACGGAGCGCGGCAGACACGGCGGCATCCGGACTCCCGGCGACGAGCGGCGACTGTTTCCGGTTGAGTGCCGCAAAGAGCTCCCAGCTCGGCGACGGCGACGTCGCGATGACCACCGTATTCAATGCATCCAGCGCGTCCAGCTGACAGAGGATGTCTGGGACGACGCCGTCCGGCGCAGTATAGACGATAAGGACTGAACCGGCGGTATCCCGCATGAGGCGCTTGATTTCCTTCACTGCCATGCCGACGTCCCTGATCGTCACGACCATCGGATCGCAAACACCCGTTCCGCCCCGCACCGTAAACGCTACCCTGAACTGCAAGACCGGCGTATCGCGGGATTGGCGCCACAGGATAAGCCGCCGACTCGGAATAGCTTGACTGTCCATTGCTTTCCCTCCAATCTGGTCCGGTTTTTTAAGGGACTCAAGCCCCCACTCCTCGCAATCTACCACGTCTCACTTGTTTTGCAAGAGCGAGTTACAGCCGCGGCACAAGGATGCCGGCGAAAAGTCCGACGCCGATGGCGACGCCGCCGATGAGTGCCATGCGAAACGCGTTTTTGAGAACGCCGATGCGGGCGATGCGCGCCCCGACCACGCCGAGAGCAAAAAGCGCGACGAGGGAAAAAGCGATGGAAATCTCGAGCGCCTGGGTGACGGGCCAGATAAGATATGCGGAAAGCGGCACAAAGCCGGAGACGAAATACGAGAAGAACATGATGATGCCCGATACGGCATTACGTTTCGTCGGCGCGCTCGCGCCGTCCGCATATTCCTGCGCGGACGATTCGGAGAGGAAGCTCCCCGCCGCCATGGAAAACGCCTCCACGAAGATGAGAACGACACCGGTGAGAAATATCGTTCCCTGCGGGACGTTGGCAATCGCGATGCCGGAGAGCAGCCCGACGGTCGAGACCAAGCTGTCCTCGACGCCGAAGATGAAGTTCCTGAAATATGAGACGGACGGAGCGTGTCGCAGCATCCCTTCATTATACCGAATCGCTCGCCGCCGCGACATCGCTGCGATATAATGAAACGCATGAAACTCGCGGAGCGGATGAAGAAGCTGCTGCGAAGCACGGGACCGGGACTCGTGACCGGCGCATCGGACGACGACCCATCGGGCATCCTCACGTATCTCCAGTCCGGCATCGTCTTCGGGTTGAGGACGATCTGGCTCACGCTCGTCTGCCTGCCTTTGATGTACGCCGTGCAGGAAATGGCGGCGCGCATCGGCTACGTGACGGACAAGGGACTCGTGAAGGTGGTGAAAGAACACTATCCCCGCTGGATTCTCTACGGCGTCGGCGCGGTCTCAACCGTCGTCATCACGATAAACATCGGCGCCGACCTCCTCGCGATGGGCGTCATCCTGGAAAAGCTCTCGGCACTCTCGCGCTTCCTCTGGATTCCGGCCGTCTCCGCGTTCGTCCTCTGCTTCACGATTTTCTTCTCATATCCGAAATTCGCCGGAGCACTGAAGTGGCTCACGCTGACTCTCTTCACCTATGTCCTCACGGCGTTCTTCGTGCACATCGACTGGCTCGAGGCGCTCAAAGCGACGGTCGTTCCCCGCCTGAGCTGGAGCAAGGAATACATCATGCTCGCGACGGCGTTTATCGGCACGACAATCTCCCCCTATCTCTTCTTCTGGCAGGCTGACGAGGAGGTGGAAGAACGCGACGAAGAGAAGAAGAAGCGACACCTGAAGCGGTTCCTCGTGACGAAGAACGAACTGAAGCATCTGCGGAAAGACACGTTCGTCGGCATGTTTTTCGCCCAGACGATTACGTGGTTTACAATAGCGGCAGCGGCGCAAATCGCGGCACTCTACGGTCTGAAGGCGATAACGAACTTCGACGAGGCGGCACTCGTCCTCCAGCCGCTCCTCGGCAACTTCGCGTTCCTCATATTCGGCCTCGGCATCATCGGCACGGGGCTTCTCGCCGTCCCGGTGCTCGCCGGGAGCATCGGCTACGTCCTCTCGGAAATCTTCAATTGGAAAGAGGGTATCAATAAAACGTTCCGCGAAGCGAAGGGATTCTATCTCGTCATCGTCGTCGCGACGGGAATCGGCGTGCTCTTGAACTTCCTGCACCTCGACCCCGTACAGCTCCTTATCTACACCGCCGTCCTCTACGCCCTCATCACACCGCCCATCATCTACCTCATCATCCACATCGCGAACAACAAGAGCATTATGCGGGAGAAAACGAGTTCCCCGCTCATCAAAGCGCTCGGCTGGGCAGCGTTCCTGCTGACGCTCGCCGCCGTCGTCTCATACATCGTCTTCTCTCTCCGATAATATATGCCTGATTGGTTTCGGGAATCTAACAAGCTTGTTAGATTCCCGAAACCAATCACGGCTAGGGTTGGAACAGGGTATCCGGCTGGAAGCGGACGTCCGTCACGCCCGGAAACTGCTTCGCGGTCGCCTCTATTTGAAACCAGAGAATCCCGGCGCGACAGGAACCGCCGCTCGTCTTGTGGTTCGGGTCGTCAAACGAGAGCGTGAGCGTCCCGTCCCGGAGCGCCGCGCCGGTGAGCGACACGCCCTCCAGGGGAAATTCGGTCGTGATGCCCCGTGCACGCTCCGCGTCGGTGAGTCCGCCCCGGAGGAGCAGGTTGACTGCGTCCTGAATCGGCGTCTGCGTCACCGGAATCTCGCGCGTGACGGGCGTGAGTCCCGCGCGGCTGCAAAGGATGTTTCCCGACGCATCCATATCCAGCTCGGGGTTGTAATAGTAGAGGGTCACCTGCCGCATCGCCGCGCTCGTTGACGCGAACGTGACGGGGATGCGTACCGACGCGGCGTATTCGGGGAGACCCGACGGGTTGTCTTTCTCGAGCACGAGCGTCCCCGTCCCCGTCTGCGGCGGGTCGAAGGTGAGTGTGGCTGTGAACGGCACGAACTCCTCGGTCATCCAGTCACCCTGCGCCTGCGCCGGGACCGCGGCGAGGAGGCTGCCCGCACCGTCGTACAGCTTCACCGGGAAGTCAGCTTCAAAGTACCAGTGTCCGCGCGCCGCACCGCTTACCGTAAGCGGGCTCGTTACTGTTTCATCCGCCTTCGGCGTATCGACGCGAATCATGTCAGAACCGCGTGGGAAAAAGCGGATGACGAGAAATATCCCGACCCCGACGACGAGCGCAATAAACGCGATGAGTAACCACCTTTTCATGAATATACTATATACCACCAAATAAAAAATCTCGCATGGGTTATCTGCAGGGTTAATCCGACCTATTATGATAAACTTGACAGAAATACGATTATATTAGACTATGGAAACAGCTCATGCTATGAGCGGGAGGTTATATGTCAGCTGGTGATTGGAGAAAATGCGGCAGATGCGGAGAACTTTTCAGGTCGGAACCCGTTTATCTCGGAGGGGGTGATCTTTGTGATAGTTGTTTAAGGAAGGTCTCTCCCCGGATAAGCAAACTGCACGAGGCTTACGACAGGGCGCGTCCCAACGAAGACGGGTTCAGTGAATTCCTAAACAGACAGCTTCCGCGGCCAAAGAGCGTGTGTCAAGAATGCCACCAGGAGGTTGAAGACGGACACTCGATCTGCAGCGACTGTTACAAAAAACATGTCGAGTGGCAGGAAGAACAGTCACGGGAATATGAACGAAAGCGCGCCGAGGACGAACGGGAATTGAACCGACTGACAAGAGGGGGCTGGTAACGTCCCACATCAACCCAAGACCATCCATTCGGATGGTCTTTTTCCTATTTATTCAGCACAAACGTCCGCGCGGTATCGGAGAAGAGATTCTTGTATCC
The DNA here is from genome assembly GCA_964476325.1 of uncultured Candidatus Saccharibacteria bacterium. Lineage (GTDB taxonomy): Bacteria > Patescibacteriota > Minisyncoccia > UBA6257 > GWB1-50-10 > GWA1-54-12. The sequence continues at coordinate 29,065 of CAYYYM010000004.1, forward strand.
GTCCCATGCGTCCCGCGTCGTGTTGCACGACACGGTCCAGACATCTTCCCCTTCCCCCGTAACCATGCTCATGAGAACCTTGAAATCAACACCGGCCTGGTTGAACGACGCCTCCATCGTATGGGCAGGCCTGCCGCCGACCGTTGTATCCGCTTCGTCGCCGAACGTGATGTTTGCAGAAACCTGCCGGAGGGCGTTCTTGACAGTCGTCACGTACTCGCTCAAGCCCTTGCCGTCGAGCGTGTCATAGCTGACGGCGATGTAACTCTGGAAATGAATCTTCTCCGCCGCGTCGCCGAGGTGCTCGTCGGTTTTAAGCGCCATCGCCACGGCACCGAGGACCGGCGAGGTCCTGTTCCAGCCGGCGGGAAGCGTGAGGGTGAAATCGTCCGTCTCGAGTTTGTTCGCCGCGGGCAGGGGCTCAATCGTCACGTCCGGATTATCCGTCCCGATGCTCACGGCCGCGCCGAGCGAGTCACTCCCGCCCACGGGGGTAGGTTCGGCGGACGTGCTCGTTGCTCCGCTTTCCGGACCCGGCCCGGCGGGAATATTCCGCCCCAGGAAATACACGGCGGCGAACCCTGCGATGACGATGCCGATGATAACCAGAGCGGAAATTAAATTCTTCTTGTCCTGCATGATCCGCATTATGCCACCTTCTTCCCCGCTCGAAACATTTCTCCGTGACCGGGGATGATATAGTCAGCGACATCCAGAACCCGTTCCCTGCTCTCCCGAAGCGCTTCCCCGTCTTTCACATACGGGTCGTCGTGCTCGAGTAAACTCCGCCGGTCGGTTTTCTGCGCCTCACTGTCCCACCACCAAAATACGTCGCCGGCCACTACCACCTTCCCCAACTTCTCCGTCTCGACGAGAACCGAGCAGTGAAACTGGTCGTGCCCCGGCGTCCGCAAGAGCTTGATACCGGTACCCGGTACGGTACCCTCATGCTCCACAATCGTTCCTTCGAAAGAATAGACGCTGCTGTCATCGATAATCTGGGCATTCGTAAAAATGCCGGCAAGGAGACAATGGTCAACATGGGTGTGTGTCAGCACGACAAAGTGCACGTCTTCGGGCTTGAGCCCGTGCCGCTTCAGTCCCCCAAGGAGCGCTTTCCGGTCCATCCCGGGGTCAACGACAATGGTTACATTGCCGTCCCGAATGAGGGTCGCCGTCGAGGAAGCATGTTCAACACCGTTTATTTCCCCTGCGTACCCCTTCACCAAAATCTCTACACTCGCCATACGGGCATTATACCATCGTCCAGACGCATCCAACAAAAAGCGGCAGCTCCCTCCTAAGAGCTGCCGTCTTTGATGATGCCCATGCATACCGCGAAACGGTACACCTCCTCCCTCGTCATCCGCGTTTCGGGATGGTGCCCGAGCTTGCTCCGGATGAACCCCTCACCCTCAATCATGCACGAAGCGTTGACGCCTTTCCAGATTGACTCGCACGCATCTCGAACCTGCGCGAGCTCCTCTTTAGTCAGGTCACGCATCGGATTGCCCGACTACGGCTTCTGAGAGAAAGTTTCCGTCAAAGGACTCTCTCACTGATGCCCACTTGTGATAGGCCATGCCGATACAGAAATCGGCGACCATGCCGGCGACCATCTGGTCAAGGTGCTGCTCGAAAGCGGAGCAGGTGACGACGATGCCGTCCCGTTTCACACCGCCCCAATACGGGGTGTCGCCGGGAAAGAGCAAATGCGGCATACAGTCCGTGCCACCGTTATTCCGCCCGTACCAAAGCTCCAATGCCTTGGAACGCGCAATCTTGTCGAACGGATACGGCCAGCTTGCCTCGCCCTCCTTCCATTCAAGGAGAACGTATGGTTTCGTGCGGACGCTCGGCCGCGACGAACGGTGAAGGTTCTCCGGACACGCATCAAGCGACGGAACGAGAACAATGACCGCAAACGCATCACGCTCGAGAACACCTCCCTCATAGAGCTTACTAATGAGGGGGGAGATGTGAACTATCGCCGCCACGGCGATATCCTCCGTAAGAAAAATCGGCTTCAGTACATCCCTAGACATCTTGCGTTCCTCCTTGTCTGAAATTCGGAATGCTATATTTTCAAACTGAAAACTGGATGAAAAATAACATTTGAAATGCGTTCTGTCAATGATATGATAGATAGATGAACCGAAAAGTTGCGATAAGCACCGGAGCGGGAGTCGTCGTCATCGGACTCCTCTATATTTTCTTTTTCAGCGCGCCGGGCGGAAGCGCCGCGACGGAACGCTTCGTTGTCCCGCTCGGCTCGTCCCGGAACGACGTTGCGCAACGCCTGAAAGACGAAGGGCTCATCCGCAGCGCCGTCGCGTTCGGGCTCGTGCACCGCAGTGCCGTCGCACCGGGCGGATACCACCTCGCAAAAACCATGAACGTATTCCGCGTGTCGCGCGCGCTTTCCGTCTCGTCATACATGACGTGGGTTTCCATCCCCGAGGGCTCAACAAAGGCGGAGGTCGCCGCGCTCCTCGCGGAAACGCTCGACTGGACACGGGCGCAGGAGAACGAATTTCTGAAAACGGACATCGCAGCCGCCGCGCCACTCTCGGAAGGCGTTTACTTCCCCACCACGTATCTCCTGCCGAAGGGTGAGAGCGTCGCCTCGACGACGGCACGCATCTATGCCAAGTTCAATGAGGAATTCGCGCCGTACGCGGCGGAGGCGCTCAGGCAGAACATCAAGTGGACGACAGTGCTCCGCCTCGCGTCGCTCGTCCAGGCGGAAGCCGCCGGTCTGGAGGATATGTCGCTTGTCGCCGGCATCCTCTGGAACCGGCTCCTGGATGGTATGCGACTGCAGGTGGACGTCGCGCCGGACACGTACCGGGAAGCGGGCCTTCCGGCACAGCCCATCAACAACCCGGGACTCGGGGCGATACGCGCCGCGCTCGAGCCCGAAAAGACGGGCTGCCTCTACTATATCCACGACGAGCGGGGCATCATTCACTGCTCGGCAACGTTTGCGGAGCACCGGGCGAACGTCGAGCGATACCTGAAAGAATAACGAGACCGACGAGGATAAGTGCACTGCCGAGCGCGAGCGCGGGACCAAGCCCGAAGGTTTGCCACACGTACCCGCCGCCGATGCCGGCGAGGAGCAACCCGATGCCCGAAATCGCATTCACGTACCCCAGTGCGCTCCCCCGCCGCCCTTCCGTCGAGAGCTCCGATGCGAGCGCGCGCTGGACACCGTCCGTGAGCGCGGGGAAGAGACCGAGCACGAGGAAGCTTATGACGAGAAGCGCAACGTGCTCCGAGACGGCGAGGAACGCGTAGCCCGCGATGAGCACGAGGTACCCGATGGTAATCACCCGCTTCGCCCCGGCGCGGTCGGAGAGCTTCCCCGCGGGGAACGAGAAGCTGGCGTACGAGAGGTTGTAAATGAGGTAAAAGAGCGGTATGGAAGCGAGCGCAAGCCCGAGGTGTTGCGTCGTGAGAAGCAGCACCGCGACGGGAATGCTCCCGAGCGAGAGGAAGAGGAGTGCGGCGAGATACCGCTTGAAATCGGGCGAGAAAGCGATAAAGGACGAAAGGGTGCGCCGCTCCCGCCGGACTTTCCCCGCTACGTCTTTCACGAGAAGCACGCTCGCAACGGCGAGGAACCCCGCGAAAAACGCGGTGATGAAGATGGTGTGAAATCCCGACGGATGCGCGCGGAGGATGAGATATGCGACAAGGGGTCCGATGATGGAACCAAGCGTATCAAAGGCGCGGTGAAAGCCGAACGCGCGCCCAGTCGCTTCGCGGGACGTCGAGAGCGAGAGCATCGCATCCCGCGGACTATCGCGCAGCCCCCTGCCGATACGGTCGGTGATGAAAAGCCCTGCCACTCCGGCGACGCTCCGGACGAGGAGATAGAAGGGGCGCGCGGCGACAGCAAGCGCATAGCCGAGGACGACGAAGAGCTTGCGCTTCTGCCACCGGTCGGAGAGTCGCCCGGAGTACAGCTGCATCAGGTTCGACACGCCGTTCGCGAGCCCCTCCACGAGACCGAGCGAGCTCGCGCCGGCGCGGAGGACCGAGAGAAAGAACGCAGGCAGGACGGAACGTATCATCTCCGACGACGCATCGTTAAATAAGCTGGTGAGCCCGAGGAGAACGATGTTTTTCGACGGACGGTAACTCGCCATACCCCTATCGTATCACAAAAGAAAAAGGCCGTTCTGCAGGTATCTGGCAGAACGGCTTTGCGCAGGACCGACCCTCAGGCGCCATCGCCCGACTCCGCTGAAGCCCAGGAAACCTCCGACGCGTAAATCGTCTCAACGCGGGAACTGATGCTCGCGCCGGGGAAAAATTTCCCTACGGTTTCCCCCACGGTCTTCGCAAGCTGCCGGCGAATTCCCCACGTCACCGTCGTTTTGTCGACCGAAGCGACGATCTCAATGGTGATAGTCCCCTCCGGCTCACCGGGCTGCGGAAACGACGGAAGACACCGGAAATCCCGCCCGTTCCGGAGCCCGAGTTCGGGGAGGGACATAACGGCTTCCGCAATCTCCTGACAGAGAGAGCAGAAGAAACACTCACTGGCCGGTCCGGTCGGCAGGCAACATATTCTGATATCAATCATCTCGCACCTCCCGTGCCACGCACTCGTATCGGGATGACGCTCCCCGCACCGCGCTGTCAAATAGCCGCATTCCCCTGCCAGATGGCAAAGTTCAGATACCCGGCGAAGCCAACCCAGAGAAGGTATGGCACAAGAAGCCACGCCGCGGCGCGGGACACGCCCGCAAACGCGATAAGCGTGGCAAGGATGGCAAGCCAGAGCACAATGATTTCAATGAACGCAGCTCCCGGATTGTGCAAGCCGAAGAAGAGCGCCGACCAGAGTACGTTTAAGACGAGCTGGGTACCGAAAAGCGCGAGCGCAAACTTCGCCCTCCTGCCGTGGAGGTCCATCCGCATCCATACCAGCGCCGCAGCGGCACCCATGAGAACGAAGAGCGTCGTCCACACGGGACCAAAGACCCACGCGAGCGGCGTGAGCGCCGGCTTCGTGAGCGCTGCGTACCACACGGGAATCGAGGGCGCGGTGAAAAGAGACCCCACGATTCCGGCAAGTTCGGAGACGCCGATGGCGATGATGAATTTCAGGAGACTACCGGACTTCATTGCTATATATAGTAACACATACGGGCCGGAGGCGCAGAAAAAAACCGGACCGTTTATCGGTCCGGTGAAATCCGGTGAACATCAGATGACCGTACCCAAATGTATCACGGCGCGTTCCGCGTCAGGTAGTGTCGGCTGCGGCTCAAGGAAAACGGGAATTCCCTCAAGCTGACGGAAATACGTCCCGTGCCGCACGCAATGGAATTCCCGTTTCCCCAAATCGGGATGGTCTTGAATTATTTGCACGTCGGGATAATTGCACCCGCAGGGAAACAGACCCACGTCATATCCTTTTGACATAAACGCCTCCTCACATCTCGGATGATCTGAAAACAGAATACCACGTATAAAATATGTTGTCAATTATCGATGGCGACGACCTTCCTCCGGGACGCGTGCCCGGAAACGATCGTGACGCGCGAAGTCGGAACGCCGAAATACTCGGCGAGGAGTTTTTCGACCGCCCGGTTCGCCTTGCCACCTTCAGGGGGCGCAGTCACCTTTACCTTATATTCATGCTCCCCGACT
>CAYYYM010000005.1:0-19010 GCA_964476325.1 uncultured Candidatus Saccharibacteria bacterium
ACGAAGATTGGTTGCTAGCAATTAAGGAGACACTTAATTTAAGTAATAGAATTGGTAAGAAAAATAGTGGTACAAATCATGCAAAAATATATTCCGTCATACAGTTTAGCAATACAGAATTGTATAAAAAGTTTTTAGAAATAGGATTATCACCAAGAAAATCACGTTCTCTCCAAAGAGTAGATGTTCCAGAAGAATATTTCACAGATTTTCTTAGAGGTGTTATAGATGGTGACGGGAATATCCATACATGGATCAATAAGTCAAATGGATGTAGGCAGTGGGCATTACGTATTACTTCTGGTTCTCAGGTATTTGGAACATGGCTGAGAAACGAAATCGAAAGGCTGTTTAAAGTTAGAGGCGAACTATACAAAGACATACTCACTATTAATAAAAAACCAAAATATATAGTAAAATTTGGCAAGTTAGCAACAAAAAGAATATTATCAAAGTGCTACTATAAAGGGTGTCTAGCACTTGAACGTAAACGACTTAAAACAGAAGAGTGTTTACAATCAGTAGTAAGATTTGCTAATTATAAGGGTGTATTACAATAAGCCCGGGTGCTGGAATTGGCTATACAGGGAAGGCTTAAAACTTTCTGGGGTTATCCCCATGTGGGTTCAAATCCCACCCCGGGCACAAACAATTCCAACCATCACAAGGATGGTTGGAATTGTTTTGTAGGAACGAAGCGCGTCTTTTGACATGCTACTCCGCGCCACAAGGAGTAAAATAGAGAACATGGGTTTTATTAACCATTTCCTGCCGGCGCTCCAGCACATCGGCGCGTTCGGCTACGCGGTCGTCTTTCTCGTCTCTTTCCTCGACTCACTTATCTTCATCGGCACGTTCGTCCCCGGTGCCATCGTCGTCATCTTCGCGGGGTTCCTTGCCGCACAGGGGTACCTGGACATCGGGTACCTCGTGTTGTTTGCCGCCGTGGGGGGAATCATCGGCGACGGACTGAGCTTCCACATCGGCACGAGGGGGAAGAAGCTGTTCCGTGCGGGAAATAAATTCCTGAAGCTGAGTCATCTGGAAAAGAGCGAGCAGTTTTTCAAAAAACACGGCAACAAGAGCGTCTTCCTCGACCGGTTCGTGAATCCGCTCCGTCCGACGGCGGCGTTCGTCGCCGGGCTGTCGAAGATGAGCCGGCGGTCGTTCATCGTCTGGAACGTCGTCGGCGCGTTCGTCTGGGCAGTCGCGTATCTCCTCCTCGGATATTTCTTCGGCGGCGCGCTGAATACGATAGAGGCGTGGCTCACGCGCGCCGGCATATTCATCATCGGGACCGTCATCGCCATCATCTGCGTCGGCATCATCGTCAAATACTCGCGCCCGGTTTTCGCACTCCTGAGATCGCTCGCGCTTTCGATACGGGACGCCGTGCGCGCCAATCCGGACATCCGGAGATTCGTCGGCAGGCATCCGGCGTTTTTCGGGTTCGTGAGGCGCCGCCTCAATGCCGGCAAGTTCTCCGGCCTGCCGCTGACACTCCTCTCGCTCGCGTTCCTGTACATCCTCACCCTCTTTGTTGGCACGGTTCGGGACGTCATCGCCGCGGAGCCGCTCGTCGCGGCCGACGTCCGCATCGCGAACCTGCTTTACGACTTCCGCGACGTCGTGCTCATCAAGTTCTTCCTCTGGGTCACCACGCTCGGCACGTGGCAGGTCGTGCTCTGCTTTGCGACGCTATCCTCGGCACTCATGTGGCTGTGGCGGAAGCGGTACGACATCCTGCCGCTGTGGGTGACGCTCGGCGGCTCGTACCTCTTCTTCGCGCTCACGAAGCTCGTCGTGCATCGGCCGCGCCCCGACGTCGCCTACTACGTGGAGCAGGGATTCTCGTTCCCGAGCGGTCACGCGGCCGCGGCCGTCGCGCTCTACGGTTTCCTCGCCTACGCCATCTTCCGGGGGCAAGAAGGGTGGCGGGCGAAAGCGAGCGCCGTCTTTACGAGCGTGGTCGTCACCTTAGGTATCGGTCTGAGCCGTCTCTACCTCGGCGTCCACTATTTGAGCGACGTCTGGGGCGGATATCTCCTCGGGCTCCTCTGGCTCATCATCGGCATCAGCATCGCCGAGTGGCTGCGGCGCCGTTCCCGGAAAGGGAAACCGGCCGCGTCACGGAACGCGCGCTGGGCGTCCGTCGTGCTCCCGCTCGCCGGCCTCGCCGTTTATGCGGGATACGCCCTGCAGTACCACCCGCAGCGGAACGTGCTGCGGGAACCGTCACCAACGACGGTGGAGACCGTCGGGAGTGCGATTGCGGAGCTGCCGAAGTACACCGAGACGCTTCTCGGGACGAAGCAGGAACCGATAAGCTTCGTGCTCGTCGCGAAAAGCGACGAGACGCTCCTGAGCGACCTAGAAGACGCCGGCTGGATGCTCGCCGACAAAGCGGACCCCGACTCGATCGTGAAGCTTGCGAAAACGGCGCTGCAAAACGGCAGCTATCCCACCGCGCCGATGACGCCGTCGTTTTGGAACGCGAGGGTGTACGACTTCGGGTTTGAGAAACCGACGGAAGCCCGGAGCGTGCGCGAACGGCACCACGCGCGGGTGTGGCGGACGCGGTTTGCGACGCCGGAGGGCAACGTCTATGTCGCGACGGCGAGTCAGGACATCGGGCTCAAGTGGCTCGTCACGCACAAAATCAATCCGGACATCGACAAGGAGCGCGAGCTCCTGTTCGCCGACCTGGAGCGCGCAGGCGTCGTCGGGGACGCCGTGAAGGAAAAGCTCGTTGCGCCGACGCTCGGCACAAATTTCTCGGGAGACCGGTTTTTCACCGACGGCGAAGCGTACGTTCTTGTGTTACAATAAGAAGCGCGTGAGCATTCTCCGTATGTCGTCGGGAAAAGAAACGTTCAAAACGTTTTATGCCTTGTCCCTCGCGTGGCAACTCGGGTTCCTCATCGTCGTTCCTATCGGCGGATTTCTCTTCCTCGGCGTACTCCTCGACCATCTCTCCGGAACGAGGATGGTGTTCGGAAGCATCGGCGCGCTCGTCGGTATCGGCATCACCGTCTACGAGGTCTACCACCTGCTCGCGCCGCTCATAAAAAACGATACGAACCATGATTAACATCGGCCTGCAGCCGGAATACGTCGTTTCCGTCGGGGGGATACTGCTCACCAACACGTTCCTCACGTCCCTCCTCGTGACCGTCATCCTCTGCGCCGGCGGCATCGCTTTTTATCTCAATGGAAAGGAGAAGAAGGGCGCGCTCGCGAACGGGCTCAACATCGTGGTCTTTGAGCTCCTCCGTCTCACCGATACGGTGACGGGAAACCGCGGGCTTTCCCGGAAAATCCTGCCGCTCATTGCGACGTTTTTCCTCTTCATCGTCACCGCGAACCTCCTCGCGCTCATCCCCGGCTTCTTCGGTTCGTTCTTCGTGGACGTTTCGGGGCAGGCGGTGCCGCTCCTCCGTTCTCCCAATAGCGACCTGACGACGACGCTTGCCTTGGCGCTCATCTCGGTTCTCATGATACAGCTCTTCTCACTGCAGACGCTCGGCGCGGGAGGATACCTGAGACGGTTCCTCAACTTCAGGAGCCCGCTCAAGTTCGTCCTCGGATTTTTCGAAATGATTTCCGAAGCGGTGAAAGTGCTCTCGTTCTCGTTCCGACTCTTCGGCAACGTGTTCGCCGGCGAAGTGCTGCTGCTCGTCATCGCATTTCTTGTCCCGTACGTCATCCCGCTACCTTTTATGGTGCTTGAAGTGTTCGTGGGCGTCATCCAGGCATTCATCTTCGCCGTCCTGACGCTGACCTTCATCAAGACGAGCACGATGCGCGAGCTAAGGTCGAACGCGCAATCCGTAACGTAACAAACGCAACCGCATGAATCCATCAGCATTTACCATGGCCATCGGCACCATCGCCCCGGCGCTCGCCATCGGCGTCATCGGCGCCGCGGCGCTCATCGGCATGGCGCGCAATCCGGAAAACTCGGAGCGAATTCAAATCGCGATGATTATCGCCATCGCGTTCGCCGAAGCAATCGCCATCTACGCCCTGGTCGTGGCGCTCATTCTCAAATTCGTCGCATAACGCATGGAATTCTTAGGCAAGCTCGGCATCGACGTGAAGCTTCTCATCGCCCAGGTCGTGAACTTCGCCCTGCTTCTGTGGGTGCTGAAGAAATTTTTGTACCACCCGCTCATGAACCGGGTCGAGGCGGACGAGCGGAAACTGCGGGAAGCCGAAGAAAAAGCGAAGCAGCTCGAGGAAGAAAAGCAGGCATTCGCGAAGCAGAAGGAAGAAGAAACGGCCGAAGCGAAACAGCGGGTCCAGGAGATGATGACGGAAGCCGAGGAGCTGGCGGAACAGGTGCGCGGAGAGGCGCACGAGAAAGCGAAACGGGAAACGGACGCGCTCCTCGTCCAGGCGGAAGCGAAGCGGGAAGCCGGAGCGGCCGACTTTCGGAAGATGCTGCGGGCGGGACTCGTGAAACGTCTGAAGGAAAACGTGGCGGCTGCGCTCGGAGACAGCGTCTCCGCCGATATGCGGGAATCGTTCCAAAAAAACGTATTTTTTGACGGTCTCTTGGACGCGCTGCGCGCGCTCCGGCTCGACAACGTCGGAGCGGAAGCGCTCGAAGGCGCCGCCCGGGAGCTGAAAGAAAACCGGCAGCGCGGCGGCAAGCGCGCGTACCGGCGGGAAGCGGAGGAACTCCTTGCCGAACGAATCGGCCCGGTCGTCTGGGAATACGCGCTCCCGGTGACTCCCGCGGAAGAAAAGAAGCTCGGGGGAGCGCTGCGCCGGAAACTCGGCGTCGAACCGCAGCTCGTCAAAAAACAGAACGAAGCCCTCGTGAGCGGATTTCGCCTCGAGGTGGCGGGAAATCTCATCTCGTGCAACCTGTCAAACGTCGTTGCTGAAAGTTTCAATCATGCCGTCGGAACGGAATCGTAACACCACGAGGGAGATAGGGCGCATCGTCTCCTACTTCTCCGGCGTCGCCAAGGTACGGGGACTGCCGCACGTTTTCATGCACGAGCTCCTGCTCGACAAGGACGGCGCACCCGCGGCGCTCGTCATCGGCTTTGACGAACGCTTCGTGGAAGCGCTGTTTTTCGACGAGACGGCGGACCTCGGCGAGCCCGTTTTCAGGAGCGGCAAACCCTTCGCCGTTGCCGTCTCGGAAGAGGTCACGGGAAGGGTGCTCGACGGCTTCGGGGAACCGCGGGACGGTTCGGGCGGCGTGAACGGGGGAGCGCGTCCCGTCTTCGCCCCCGCGCCGCCCATCATCGCCCGGGAACCGGTTGCGGAACCGCTCACGACGGGCGTGAAGGTGATTGACGCCACGCTGTCCCTGGGACGGGGGCAGCGCGAGCTCGTGATCGGCGACCGGAAGCTGGGGAAGAGCACCATCGTGGAGGACATCGTCCTGAACCAGCGGGACGCGGAGCCGCCCGTCCGCTGCGTCTACGTCATCTGCGGCGGGAAGGAACGGAAGCTTGCCGAACTCGTCGCGCTCTTCGAGGAGCGCGGCGCGCTCGCGTACACGACGATCGTTGCCGCGACGGCGGACGAGCCCTTCGCCGCCCAGTACCTCGCCCCGTTCGTGGGCTGCGCCGTCGGCGAGTACTTCCGCGACCGGGGCGAGGATGCGCTCGTCGTCTATGACGACCTGTCGCACCACGCGAAGGCGTATCGGAGCATCGCGCTCCTCCTGGAGCGGGCGCCGGGACGGGAAGCGTATCCCGGGGACGTATTTTCCCTGCATGCGGGGCTCCTGGAGCGGGCCGCCAAGCTTTCGGCAGCACGCGGGGGCGGTTCCCTCACCGCGCTTCCCATCCTGGAAACCCAGGAGGGCGACGTGACCTCGTTCATCCCCACCAACCTGATTTCCATCACTGACGGCCAGATATATCTGGAGCGGGGGCTGTTTCAAAAGGGGTTCCTGCCGGCGGTGAACGTGGGGCTGTCCGTTTCCCGCGTCGGTTCGCAGGCGCAGCCGGCAGTGCTGAAGCGCGTCGTCGGCGGCATCCGTCTCGCGCTCGCAGAGCACAAGGAGCTCCAGAAGCTGACGCAGCTCGAGTCCGTCGTGAGCGAGCAGACGAGAGAGAACATCCACCGGGGCGAGCTCACACTCGAACTCCTGAAGCAGGACAAGCACGTCAGCGTTTCCTGGCCGGAGCAGGCGGTACTCTTTCACGCCGTGGAACGGGGTTTTTTTGATACGCTTAAGAGAGAGCAGTGGAGCGGGTTTGAGAAGCTGCTCCGCAGCGTGATGAAACACCGCTATCCGCAGGTGTTGGAGGAAATCGAGAAGGGAACGTTTAACGATGAGACGGAGCGGAAGATAAAGGAGGTCGTGGAAGACGCCGAGAAAGAATTTTTGTCGCCATAACGGTTCATGAAAACGTATTCCGCATACCAAGAAGAACGGGACGGCTTCACTGACGTGCTTGAGACGGTGAAGACGATAGAAAAGATTGCAGCGTCGTCCGTGCATTTCCTCAAGGAGAACGTCGGCAATCTCGACCGGTACGTAAAGGACATCGAGCGCATGCTCTCGAGGATGGACGTACCCGCCGGCAGGCGGGAGCATCCGCTGATGCGGAAGCGCGCCGCCGGGCCGCGAGCGCTCCTCGTCGTGACGGGCGACCGGGGGCTGGTGGGCGGTCTCTGGCACGCCGTCGCCGCCGCGGCGCGGGTGCACGCCGCCGCGTACCGCGTCGTCCTCGCGGTGGGAACGAGCGGCGCAAGCGTCTTGCGCGAGGAAGGCGTCCGCCCGGCGAAATCGTTCGCCGCGCAGACGGGCGACGAGGACGCCGTCACCGACTACGTGTTCGGCGAGTTCACGAAGGGAAGCGTGGCCCGGGTGGATGTCCTCTATCCCCGCTTCCGTTCCCTCGCCGAGCAGGAGCCGGCACTCGTTCCGTTTCTGCCGTTCGATGTCGCGATGCCGTTAGGCGACGGCGGAGAAGTGGAAAAGCCGGCGTTCATCCCGCTCTATGAACCAGGGAAGCAGCGCGTATTTGAGGAATTGTTCCAGCGGTACGTTGCCGCTTCGTTCCGGAGAATCGTCCTGGAAGCCAGGCTGTCCGAGCTCTCCGCCCGGACGGTGGCGATGGAGCACGCGGCGGAGAAGACGAGAGGGTACATCGGGAAGCTGTCGCTCAGGTTCCGGAAAGGCCGTCGGGCGCTCCTCACCGAGGAGCAGTTGGAAAACTTCGCGGCGCACCGCTCGTAACACAGTATGGTGAATGGCATAAAACGCATGACGGCGGCGATGGGACGCGCTTTCAGATTCATCTTCTTCTCGGACCTCTTTCGGCCGGTTATCCTCCCCGTCGTGTACGTGAACGCCATCGGCGGACTCCTGCTGCTCGTCATCTCGGTGTTCGTCGACTACGAGGAGGTATACCGGAAGCTTCCGTTTTCCGAGGTTCTGGAGTACCAGCTGGCGCTCCTCTTCGTCATACTCCTCTTCGAGGTCACCTTCGTCCTCGTGCTTGTCATGCGGTACGCGCGGCGAGACCGGCACGCGGCGCAGCTCGTTCACCGGCTCCTCGCGGGCGGCGAGAACGACAAAGTGGAGTTCAAAAGTTCGCTCCGCTGGGACTATAAGACGGGCTCGGTGAGCAGGGAGCTCGAGTACGTCGTTGGGAAAACCGTCGCGGCGTTTTTAAACAGCGAGGGCGGGACGCTCCTCATCGGCGTCGACGACGGGGGAAACGTGGTGGGCATAGAGCACGACTACGGGACGCTGAAGAAAAAGAACGCCGACGGGTTCCTGCTCCACCTGACAAACGTCGTGAGCCGGTACCTCGGCAAGGAATTCCATCATTTCGTGAATATATCCATCGAGGAAGTGTCCGGGAAAGCCGTGTGCCTGATACAGGTGCGCCCGGCGAGGACGCCCGCGTACCTGAACCGCGACGGCCATCAGGAATTTTTCATCCGGGCGACCGCATCCAGTCAGCCTCTGGAAATGGCGGACGCTCATGCATACATCAAACATCACTGGAGGCAGTGAATAACCGAAGCTGACCATGGAACCCGTCAAAGGAATCATTACAGCAATCGGGGGCGGCGCCGTCGAGGTGTGGTTTGAGGGCGCGCTCCCGCCGCTCCACGCGCTCCTTCTGAGCACCCGGCACGGTGCGCGCCTTGAAGTGGTCGAGGAACGGAACGCCGACACGCTCGCCGCCATCGCGCTCTCCTCGCTCGAGGGCGTGGAGCGGGGCGAAGAGGTTGAAGTTGCGGGGGGAGAGATTTCCGTCAGCCTGAGCAGGGACATATGCGGCAGGATGTTCGACGAGAGCGGGAAGCCGATAGACGGGAAACCGTTCCAGGGGACGCGCGACGTATCGCTCTTCGGCGGGAGCGGGAAACGGCGGACGCTCCGCGACGGGGCGGAGACGGAAATTTTGGAAACCGGCATCAAAGTCATCGACCTCCTGGTCCCGTTCCGCGTGGGCGACAAGGTGGGGCTCTTCGGCGGCGCGGGCGTCGGGAAAACCGTCCTCGTGAGCGAACTCATCCACAACATCGCCCTGAAGGAAAAAGGATATTCGGTCTTCGCGGGCGTGGGTGAACGGATTCGTGAGGGGAACGACCTCTACCGCGCCCTGGAGTCGCTCGGCGTCCTCGGGAACACCGCGCTGTATTTCGGGGAGATGGACAAGCCGGCGGGCGTACGCGCCCGGGTCGGCATCGCCGCTGCGGTTGCCGCCGGATTTCTGCGCGACGAATTCGGCAAGAACGTGTTTCTCTTCGTGGACAACATCTTCCGCTACGCGATGGCGGGCATGGAGCTCGGCGCCGTCCTGGGGAAAGTGCCCTCCGAACTTGGCTACCAGGCGACGCTTGAGAAGGACCTGGCCGCCCTGGAAGAGCGCGTGTCGGGCGACGGCAGGAACGCCATCACATCCGTGCAAGCCGTGTACGTACCGGCCGACGACCTGACCGACCCGGCGGTCGTCGCCATCTTCGGCCACCTCGACGCCTCACTCGTCCTCTCGCGGGACATCGCGGAGAAGGGAATTTATCCCGCCGTCGACCCCCTACGCTCCCACTCCCTCACGCTCGACGAGGACATTGCGGGCGCACGCCACTGGAGCATCGCGGCGGAAGTCAAGGCGACGTTTCAAAAATACGAGGAACTCTCGCACATCATCGCCATCCTCGGCATTGACGAACTCTCCCGCGCCGACCGGACGATCGCCAAGCGGGCCGAGCGTCTGCGGCGCTTCCTGACCCAGCCCCTCTTTGTGACTGAATCGTTCAACGACAAAAAGGGCGTGTACGTGCCGCTCGAGAAAACGCTGGATGGTTGCGAACGGATTCTGCGCGGCGAGTTCGACGACGCGGAACTGGAAACACTGTATATGCGGGGAGCGCTGGACGAAGCCGTATGATTGACTGTGTCATCCGCTCGCCCGAAGGAGCCACAACGTATCGGGAGCTGCGGAGCGTCACGCTCCCGGCGTGGAAGGGGGCGATGCAAATCCTGCCCGGCCACGCCGAGGCGTTCGTCTCCCTGAAACGAGGGAATATCGTCATGGAGCTCGGCGACGGGCGCCGGGAGATGAAAGCGGTGAAGAGCGGCGAGTGCCACGTGAGAGACGATACCGTCACGGTCATCCTCTGATGTGCGGCTAGCGAGAATCGAACTCGCGTCTGCTCGTTGGCAACGAGCTGTCCTGCCACTAAACGATAGCCGCGCCGTAATTTTCGCAATCGAAGATTTCGTGAAAATTGCGAGCGTCCTCCTCTGGAGGACGTCCAGAAAAGAACTTCAGAATCCATTCTAAACTACCCCCCCTTTCTTTTGCAACACGCCTCGAACGGCTATAATGAAAGAATGGCCGACCAAAAGACGACCGGAGAACTTCGCTGGCGCGCGTCCGAGCAGCGGCAGGTGAAGAACGACCCGAAGTGGTACGCGCTCGTCATCGGCATCGGCGCCGTCCTCCTCACGCTGGCGGTCATCCAGCGAAATTTCTTCTTTGCCGTGTTTGTCGTCGTCGCTGCGGTGACGCTCATCGCCGAAAACAGACAGAAGCCGGCTGTTTTTGACTTCTCCGTCACCGAACGGGGCGTCGGTATTGGCAAAAACCAGTTTTATCCGTACGATGAACTGGAGTGGTTCGACATGAACGAGCGGGAAACCCGGCTGGACGAAATCGTCATAAAGCGGCGAACCGCCTTTGCCCAGTACCTGAAACTGCCCATTGACCGCGAGAACGCAGAACGGGCGGAAAAGCTCCTGGAAGAGCATCTTGAGAAAGGAACGTACGAGCCGTCGCTCCTCGACACATTACTCGAACGAATAGGGTTGTAATATACGGGTTCGTATCGAATATGGTATAATAATTCCATAAATCGATACGACTACGAGAGGGCGCATCTATACACAAAAGGAGAAAAATACAGTAAAAATCCTTCTGGAAGCCGGGAAATCATATCGAGAAATTAGAGAAATCACCGGTATCCCCCCAAGTACCTTAAGCGGCTGGTATGGCACAGCACTTGGTAAAGTGTCGCGCGAGAAACTACGAGAGCATCTTGCAGATATTCGAACACTTGCTTCGGACGCAATCAAGAAAAAATACGCGGCACGGCGAGAGGAGCAAGAGAAGTCAGCTGAGGAGACGGCCTGCAAGGAAGTATCGCGCTTTCCACTCGACAATACTCCTGTTTATAAATCACTCCTCGCAATGCTCTATTGGGCGGAAGGAGCGAAATACGAAGGAGTTTCCGGATTAAAATTTGTCAACACGGACCCGGAGTTGTTGCGCCTGTATCTTACACTCCTACGCGATTGTTATGCGATAGAAGAACGCAAGCTCCATATCCGGGTACATCTACACTACTATCACTCTCCAGTAAAGACCCTACAGTATTGGTCAGATACCCTGCATGTTCCTCTGGACCAATTCAGCAAGCCGTACATCAAAAAGAGAAGTCTTAAGAGGAATAGAAAAGTAAGGAAAAATTTTGCAGGTATCTGTTTCATATACTACGGGGATTCGTCTATAAGAAGAGAACTTATGAAAATTGCAACCCTCCTTCAGCGTGCTATTATCAAATCGACTGCGCGTCAGCGAATAAGTAAGCCACGTCCCCGTAGTTCAATTGGATAGAGCGCGGCCCTGCGGAGGCCGAGATTGTGGGTTCGAGCCCCGCCGGGGACACAAACAAAACAGCCAATATAAGATTGGCTGTTTTGTTTGTCATACGAGAATCGGACGAAGCCTATCTGTCCCCGTATCGGGATTTCAGATAAAGATACAGGGGGCATACGGCAGCGAAGAAGAGTAGTCCCATAAACAAGAAACCGTACTGATACGAGAGACGTTCGATAAGAAACCCGGCGACGAAAGCCGAGACAGTGGCGACACCTTTGTCGATTTGCGAACGGGTGGAAAGAAGCGTCGCTTTGAACTTGCTTGTCTTGATAACGTCGAGGAGATAGCTGCTATCGACCCTGTTCAAGCCCCACTGGAACGCATTGAGAATAATGAAGAGAGGAACGACGACCCACGGTGTTTTGATAAGTCCGAGCGAGACGATGAGAATCGTATAGAGTACAAGTTGGAAACGATAAAAAGAAAGGCGGGAGAAGGCTGCTTTGATTTTCCCGCTGTATGCGGAAAGAAGCGACGCACCGGCGCGTCCGATGCCGTGAAATACCCCGTACCAGATGACGGGTATCGCAAGAAACGTCTGATACGGCGCGCGGAATCCGCCGATACCGAGTATCATACCGCTTACGACACCGGAGAAGAGGGCAAACGCGAAGAAGTGAAATCGGTACCCCTCGCGCATGACTTGTCGGAAATTCGTGAGACGGATTTCCTCCACTTCCTCCTGCCGGACAGGAGGCGAAACAAGAGATGCGGCAATGACAAGACCGACAAAGTCGACGACGAGCGCAGCCAGGAACGGGAGCCTGAAACTGACACTGACAAGAAATGGCGTGGCAGCGGTGAGCGCGATGGGAACAGCATATCCGATAGCGCCCGTTTTCCCGATGACGCGTGCGTAGTCATGTTCGCGCCCAAGCGCACGCAGCGTCTCGTGTACAAATGCGTTACCCGTCCCGCTGTGAAACGCCCCGGCGATACTGAGGAAAACGCCGCCGAGGATAAGGAAAAAGAGATTGTGAGCGAAGAGGAAAAAAAGCGTCGAGGCGAGGAAAGAAAAATGAGATAGTATGAGCGCCTGCTTATGCCCGATCTTGTCGGCGATATAACCGCTGGGAATTTCGAAAACGAATCCGGCGATTGTCCCGACTGACAGGATGATACCAATGAACTGCGGGGTGACACCGGGGATGGTGAGATAGTATGCGCCCAGGATGGCGGCGAAGATTCGCTTGTTGGAGGCAAGGAGAAGCGCATACTTCCAGATATTGGAGCGAAGACGTTCCATGTACGGCTTATCCCATCATACATTATTCCAGTTTACAACCAACTCCGCGGAGCTATAATGGAATCGTACCTTATATTTCAACGAGGGGGATAATATGGAATCGGATGCGGAAGACAGAGGTGGAGAGGTAGCGATATGCGTGAAATCGGAGCACTATCTCGACGCGGTCTTGATACTCCTGCGGCATCTGCGTCGCGAGAGCGGCCACACGATACGGTTTCCCGAATGGGATATCATCATTCTGGAGAAGAGGGACGAAGAATTGCTCAAGGGGAAAGTCGATTTCATCGAGATGGGAAACGTCCCGGAAGAGAGATGCAACGGGCAGGGACTCTCCCCCGACTCCGATTAATGACATCGTCCCGCCGCCGGCGGGACGAAGTATTATCCGGGCGATTAGCTCAGTTGGCTAGAGCGTCTCGTTTACACCGAGAAGGTCGGGGGTTCGAGCCCCTCATCGCCCACTATGTCCCGAACGTTCAGAAGAACGAAAGAGGACTTCGTCTGCGAACATTGCGGCGCGTTCGTGTGCGGTACCGGATATACGAACCACTGCCCGAAATGCCTCTGGAGCAAGCACGTCGACGTGCATCCGGGCGACCGGAAGTCAACATGCGGCGGCATGATGGAGCCAGTGGCAATCCGCCCGAAGGGGAGGGGATACGTCGTGACGCACCGGTGCCTCGTCTGCGGGGCGGAACGGACCCAGAAGGTGCGGCTGGATGAACTGCCGGAGGGTATGATATAATGAGGGCATGAACTTCGAAGTACCGACGGAAGAAGCCCCGGAGAGGGAAACGCACGAGCACCCGACGGAAGCGGAAATATGGGAACGGGACCGGGAACTGTCCGGAAAAATACAGGATATCAACAGGCAGATGGAAAGCGTCCAGCGTATCGGGGGAAACACGGAAGAGCTGAAACAGCGGAAGGAAAACCTCTTGCGGGAACAGCGGCGATTGCTCCGCGAGACGGCAAAGCGACGCGAACGGGAGGAATAAAAAGCGACACGGTTCAAGCAACAGTGTTTGAAAATCAGGGCAAAGTCAAGATAGCTTGGGGCTCATCGTTTGCGTACGCGATAGGACTTTTAGCATCCGACGGATGCCTCAACTCTGATGGGAGGCACATAATCTTTGCCTCTAAGGACAAAGAATTAGTAGAAAAATTTAAGGGAGCATTAGGAATACAAAACAGAACCACGCTTTGTATTAGAGAAAACAGACAATGGTTTATCGTAACATTCGGAGATAAACTCTTTTACAAATTTCTCCTTTCCATTGGCGTAACCCCGGCAAAATCGAAAACGATAGAAAGAGTGAGTATACCAGGAGAGTACTTTCCCGATTTTCTAAGGGGGTATTTTGATGGCGATGGTACATTCTATACATTTAGAGACAGGAGGTGGCCGAACAGCTATGGATTTCACGTTGCCTTCGCCTCGGCGAGTCGCGATTTCATAGTATGGTTGCAAAAGATTCTGTCACAAAGGTACGGCGTAAAGGGGATGCTGAAAAGAGGGAAGGGTACTATTAATTTGACATATGTAAAAGGTGATACCAGAAAATTGGTAGCGGTCATGTATCACAAAAAGCACGTCTTGTGCTTATCAAGGAAGTATAATAAGATAAGCGAGGCATTCGAGAAGGATAAAAAAATAGGACGTCTGGAACTTCAAAAACAAAGAGTCGCCGCGGTAGCTCAGTGGTAGTAGCGCAGCCCTGATTCTTCGGGGCTTTCCGCAGGAATGCGGATTGAAAAATCGGGTGAATTCGGGGAAACCTTCAGGGTAATCCCGAGCCAAGTTTTGCCGGGTCCGCCAGTCGCCAATCGGCGGAGACGGAGTAGCAAAAAAGGTGTAGAGACTAGTGAGTGAGTCCCAACAATAAACTCACATAAGCGCCCGACTTCCAGAACGGAAGATGAGATAGTCCAAATAGCTTCGGAAGAGGCTGGCGTCGGGGGTTCGATTCCCTCCCGCGGCACACTAACAGAGGACCGACCAGTATGTCGGCCCTTTTGTACGCCACGCGACAAGGAGCGAGGAACGTGCTACCATACCTCGTTAGGAAATTACATAGGAAAGGGAGGTGAGAAAATGAAAGAATACCGAGCGGTTGGCCTGCGCTGCGCCGTCGATTTGAATGTTCTCGCAGAAATCGTTCCCAAGGGAAAGGCGCTTTCTATTCTGGAGCGATTGGGGCTGCGCATACTGTGCACACGCGTCGTGGATGTCGCCGCATACTACGCCGGACGTGCCAACTACCGGGTCGGGTGTCGGATGACAGAGGCACCGAGAACGTTCGACTGCTCGAGTTTCGTGAAATGGTGCTACGGATGCTTAGGCATCTGGATGCCGCGGCGGGCCGTGCAGCAGAGCGCCTTTGCCGAACCGATCGCCGTGCATGAGGTGGGCTCTGGAGATCTCTTGTTCACGTCCGGCAACGGCAACTACTATCACCAGGACCCATCCATGAAAATCGGCCATGTGGGAATCGCAACAAGCCGCGGCACCGTGCTGCACGCTTCCATGAGACGGAGAAGCGTCGTCGAAAGCTCCAGAGACGAATTCTTGGAGACGGGTACGTTGCGGGGAGCGGGACGTATCGTGCCGCCCGGGAGCGATCTCGTGACGCTCGTCGTGCGGGCATCATCCGCTATTGAGGCGATTGAAACATCGGACGACGTGCAGTGGCTCATTGCAGCGCATATCGCCGAAGCCGGTTCTCCTTGAACCGGCCTTTTGTTTGGTTGATATAATGAGGGGATGGTTGTGGAGGCAGTAAAAGCAGGCATATTCAAAAGAGGGATGAAGCTTGTGCCGTTCATTCTCAAAACCATTCCGCGTTTTGAAAAAGGCGACATTCTCGCCGTTACCTCAAAGGTGGTAGCGCTGTCGCAGGGAAGAGTCGTTCCGCTGAAGCGGAAGGAAGCCGTCATAAGGAAAGAGAGCGCCCGCTCCCTTGAAGGGAAGTGGTGTTATCTGACATTGAAAAACGGCGAGTGGTGCGCCAATGCGGGTGTCGACGAGTCAAACGGCGCCGGAAAGGTGGTGCTCCTACCGGAAGAACCACGACTCGTTGCGCGCAAACTTTTGAAGGAGTTGAAAACCGCGTACCACATCTCAAGATGCGGCGTCATCGTGACCGATACGCGCACCGTTCCGCTCCGCAAAGGTTCGCTCGGCGTCGCGCTCGCCTGGGCCGGCTTTGAGGGACTCGAAAGTTACGTCGGACGGCGAGACATCTTCGGCAGGAAACTCAGGATGGAACGGGCAAATATCGCCGACGCGCTCGCCGGAGCCGCCGTGCTTACCATGGGAGAGGGGAACGAACGGAAACCGCTCGCCGTGCTCCGGGAAACCGGCGTGCGGTTCAACAATCGGGCATATGCCCATCGGTCGCTCGCCATACGGCCGGAGGACGATATCTACCGCCCGCTCTATAAAACTTGACAGGGATAGGGAATCTCGGATGATGTAAGGAGCAAACTGCATACGTGCATAATAAAGGAGACTGAAGATGAAAAAAGCATTCGTCATCCCGATTATTGAAAGAGTGGCAGGGAAGCTTGGTATCAAAATCACCGTCGAGCCGGAGTACGGATACGCCGCCCAGATTGTCACGCCGGACGGCAGGAAAAGATATCTCCTCGGTGCCCACTTCGACCTCAACACGCTGGGCGCTTCCGCAATTGCGCGGGATAAAGCGTATGCGTTGTACTTCATGCGCCACATGGGATATCCCGTGCCGGAAGGCGAGGCGTTCTTCACACCGCGGTGGTGCGAAGTCATCGGCAGTGAGCGGAACCCCGACGCCGCCTACCGCTATGCCAAACAACTCGGTTTCCCGGTCATTGTGAAACCGAACGGCAAGAGCCAGGGAAGCGGCGTCGCGAAAGTCGGGAACAAGAAAGAGCTGCTGCAAGCCGTGAATGCACTGAAAAGAAACGAAAACGTGTTCTTAGTCCAGCGCATTGTGGTGGGGAACGATTACCGCATCGTCGTCCTGGATGGCAAGGCGATATCCGCCTACCGGCGCCTGCCGCTCGCGGTTACGGGAGACGGTTCCTCTTCCATAAGACAGCTTCTCGAGAAAAAGCAGCGGGAACTTATGGCAGCGGGCCGCGAGACGATTTTGAACACGGACGACATCCGCATCAAAATCTCTCTGAAGCGAGCGAAGCGTTCGATGGAGTCAATCGTAGAGAAAGGGGAACGAGTCGAGCTGCTCCCGAATGCGAACCTTTCGACGGGCGGGGATGCGGTGGATGTGACACCAACACTCAACGCTGCCTGGAGAAAGCTTACCGCGAAGATTGCGCATGACATGAATCTGCGGTACTGCGGGATTGACGTTATCGTCCGCGGTACGCTTGAGACGCCGCCGGGCTCGTACGCGATTCTCGAAGTGAACGCGTCAGCCGGCCTTGACAACTTCGCCCGGCTCGGCGAGCAGCAGATGCAAACCGTGGAGGGACTTTACGAGAAAGTCCTTCGGGCAATGCTCGAATGAAAACGCACCCAGTGCCGCAGGGAACTGGGTGCCTTCTGTGTTTGTCGGGCCGCCGGGAATCTCACTACTCGCCCCGCCAAGGCGGGACTCCGTTCTCGAAACCCTCGGTTTCGAGGACTTCCGACACGGAAGGGGCGCGGTTGCTCCCCTTCCGACCCATCCCTCGTTCAATTCCCGTTGCCACTCCTTCGTTTCACTCAGTCGGGCCGCCGGGAATTGAACCCGGGCTGCGTGCTCCCAAAGCACGCGTACTACCGTTATACGACGGCCCGTTCATTGCAATAGTACGTCCGTAAACGTATGCTTTCAATAACGCCCCCGTAGTTCAACGGACAGAACAGCTCCCTTCTAAGGAGCGGATGTGGGTTCGATTCCTGCCGGGGGTACAAGAAAAAACAAGGATGTCCCTCGGTATATCCTTGTTTTTTCTTATGTATGTAAACGGCAGGATTCGAACCCCGTGCACCCCGTGTCGGAAAGGGAATAGGGAAAACCGAGGGTTTTCCAAGCCGGGGGTCGGGGTGCGCGGTGTGTCCGTGTGAGCATTCCTGCCGGGGGTACTGTGTAGTTCCACAGGAACACCCGCCTCTCAAGGTGGGCTTTTTCGGTGTCTTGGCGGGATTTCATGCCGGAAATAGGGGTCGATACGTGCCGGAAGGGGCAAGGAGCGAACAGACAATACGGGACTCGAACTGCTGTTGATCATGTGTGGGTGGTGATGAAGAACGTCGCGAGATACTTCGTTTGGCTTCTCTGCTACATGGACCACGCTTTGATAATATCCCACTTCTCGTTTCGATGGCCGATATCAACGAGTTGTACTTGACGAAAGGTAACCTCATGAGGCAGCAGGACTCTCCGCTTGGCAATGGTGACCATCTTCGACACCATTGTGTCATCCACCTGTGCAACTGACAGATGTTTGTCAAAACGCTCGCGCAGTTTGTACGTGCCCCAGCGCAACAGCGACATGCGCTCATCACGGCTCAGTCTATCCCATCGGCTCAAAAGATGGGGCCGAATCACCGCTCCCATCGTTTGCACCCTTTCAACAATCGGGAGTAGCTGTTCTTGGAACGAATCTATCATCGCGCCTTCAACGCTGACACCAATGAAACCTCTCGTTCCTTCATACACGTGGGTGGCAACGGCGTTCAATAATTGACGAGGCATCGTGTCCATCAAGTTTTGAACTTCTGTAATACCTCTGAATGATGCGCCAGAAAGGACAATGGACAAGTGAGCGGGAAACCTATCGTTGTCGATGAGGTTGTGATTCTGCGTCAAAAGAGCGATTTCAACGCTCGCCGCGGCGATTTGAGAACAAATAGGTCCGTCAGGGATGACCGCGATGGCAAAGGAAACATCAGCAGACTGCGGTGGTGAAGATATGAGTGGTTCAGGAATCATAAGCATTGATTATCAGAAGCATTCTTGGACACCTCGGAAAACTCATCTCGGAAACGAGTCAGCATCGGGCCGGGAGTCAACCGGATCGCCGGTGTCGGGTCACGATTCCCAAGGTATGAGTACAGTGAAACATATCCTCCACTCTCCGACAAGTACATCGCATGTGTATAGTAGAGTCGCGTGTACTTGATACTGACGCGAGAGCCGAGTTTCGCGAGCTCAGTTGCAGTCTCAGAAACACCCTCGTGGAGTTCTCCAATGGGTTCACCCATTCGACCTGCCATTATACCAAGCGCCCGGTTGTCCGGCGAAAGGCTCGGTAGCACGACCCGGATGCTGCCACCTTTAGCAACTACCTCACGCAGTTCACTGAGGTAAGTATTGCGCCAAGTTCGGCTGTACATCACAAACAGGTCAATGGTGGTCGACGACCTAAACCATTCCTGCCATTCACCTGGTTCAATGGCCACGAAGTCTTCGATAACATTCGCATGCGCCTGTCCGCCCGACAACGCAAATACGACAGCAACCAAGTGCGTATGGAGAATTTGCTCGTAGCTGTCCAAGCTTGCGTACTTCGCTGTAAGGCCAGGATGACGACCCCCGGGGCTGAACCTGTTGCGGAATTCCGTAACCCTAGTCATTTGCTGGGGATCGACATGGCTCGGATCAACACGGCGCTCA
>CAYYYM010000005.1:19110-30654 GCA_964476325.1 uncultured Candidatus Saccharibacteria bacterium
CGTAACCCTAGTCATTTGCTGGGGATCGACATGGCTCGGATCAACACGGCGCTCAAGATGTTTACCGCGCTCCGTTTGACCCTGACGCAACTGGCCGCTTGGCTGTGAAGGTTACTGCAGGTACTTCAGGAACACTCTGACAGCACAAGAGCCTAAGAGCCTATCTTTCCTCGAGTGATGTGTCAATCAGCTTTCTGCCGACACGCCTTGTCTCTAGCAGTTCATCCAATTTGACACAACACCCAGAAAAGCGTAAAAGCAAGATAGGACATTGTGTCTAATATATCCAATATATGGGAGGAACTCATGGAGATCAACAAACTGTTCCAGAAGTTGCCGTATCGGTTGTTCGTCAACCTTGGTAACACCTATGGAAACGGCGAGTCAAAGCAAATGGTAGTAAGAAAACAGGACTACCTTGTCACGAAGCTGGATGAGAAGCTTGTCGGCTTTCCGGGAGCGATTGGATTGGCAGAAATGCAAGTACTCGTTCTGTGGAACCCCACGCCGAGCGGTGTATGGGGAGATGGCGTCGAAGAGTATGAACCGATGCCTACGTTCGTGATGAGCAGCGCTCCACTCGAAGGATTTAGCACCTTGCCTCTCGCGCATCGACGAGTCGGAGGACCTCGCATCTGGATTTCTCAACCTACAGCCATCGACAAAACTGATGGACAGAGAAAGGAATGCGTCAATCCGACCTTCAAGTTCTTGGGACAGATTCTTGCCGAGGAAGCGTCTATTCTCGGCACGGAGCCGGAGCTTGGCCAAGCGAAATACTGACTCCATTCACACTCCTTTCCCAGAGACTACCTTTGGTGGTCTCTCCTCATTTCAAGTCCTTCGATTTCAAGTCAATACGTTCAACTCTCAAGTTTTCTCCAGCATATTCTGCCCCCTTGTGCCCTCCCCAGACCCTACGCTATCGTGGAAGCAGATTCGCCGCCGCGTTCCGGCCGACACCGCCAGAACGCTACAAGCATATCAAAGATCTCCCGAAAAGTTCGATTCGTGATACGATGACGTGTACAATTGACATTTCACGTGTGTAACCCGATAGTTACTAAGGACGGGGTGATTGATTCCCGAAACCAATCAGGCCTGATTGGTTTCGGGAATCAATCAAATTCAGAATGGTGGGTGTAGCTCAATGGCAGAGCACCAGCTTGTGGAGCTGGTCGTTGTGGGTTCAAGTCCCATCACCCACCCAGGATAAAACATACTGGCCTCGTGCCAGTATGTTTTATACTCGAAAGATGGGACTTGAACGGGAAAGGGGCCGGGAAAACGGAAGTTTTCCCGTAGCGGAGTCCACGAACCGCTGGGTTCGTGAACGCAGTCCCGAGCGAAGCCGAGGGGCGAGTAGTGAAATGTCCCATCACCCACCCAGGATAAAACAACCTATGCACAAAATAAAAACAGAGCCGTCGTTTGTCGGCTCTGTTGCACAGGATTCCTCTGTTGTTTGTCAGCTCTGTAGTACTGAGGCCTTTTGCGCTGACACCTCTTGTTTAGATACAACCCGCTCTTCTATTCTGAAGGTGACATGGTCGGGTTGTTGCCACAAACCCTGCCTCAATCTTTTTTCTTGTGTTTTTTTACTCATGCCCGAGAGATAGGGTCTGAACAGGTAATTCCCAGCCGGGTCGTACGCCCCAGCACCCTTAGGCGGATATTTGAACCCCTTGTTTCTCCAAAACTTTTTCCGAACCCGAATAGCGCTTTCGGCGCCCCGTCTCGTCTTGTAAGGTCCACATCGAAGATGCTGCCTGATTATCTCCCTCTCAGCACCCATTACCGGCGTGTCATCCTCAACATCTACCTGCATCTCATGACCGATGAACTCGGTCTCAAGGACATACTTCATTTCTTTTCCTCCTACTTTGAATTGGTAAGAAAACCATTGACGATGATAGCACCACAAATTGGGCATGTAAAACACACATTGAATCAGTTCTCTTTTTCACGCTAGCAAAGTTCTCACATCCTTCACAAAGGCACCCAGAATCATTTTTCTTGCCTTCCCGAGAAATTCGGTGTACTCGTTATGCTATAATAAGGGAAGTCGAAAGGGCGCAACGAAACATAACAAAGAAACAATGAAAAAAGCATTGGGAGGAGTAGTGATAGGAGTCATCGGCGTTCTCGTCGTCGTAAGCGGCGCGAGTGCGCAGACGCCGGTTCAGGACATCCAGCAAAAGGCGGTTGACCTCGGGCGGCAGTTGCTGGGGGGAGCGAGGGGCACTGAGCCCGCTGCGGGACCAATCATGGCGCCGGAAGAGATGAGTGCGGGCGGTCCCTTGATCGCCCCGGCGCCGACGAATGCGGCAGCAGGTGCGGCGACGCGGAGCGTTGACGCCGCGACGTTGCGCGCGAGAGAACAGGAGTTGAGGCAGCGGGCGCTGGAAGTGCGGAACACCGTCATGGCACCCGCTCCCGGCGAAGCGACCGGGACAGCGACGCTTCAGGCGCGTGAGACGATAGAAAACGTCATTCAGGAACGGCGCGAGCTGCAGGCGTTGCGTGCGACGAACGCGGCGCAGGAAACGGCGCAGAAGCGCCTGGAGTACGAGAACCGTGTCCAAGAGAGCGTTATGGCCGCGGACGCGGAGCTTCAGAGCATTCAGGATGAAGCGAAGCGGCAGGCTGCCCGCACCATCGTGGAGAACCTGTACGCCGTGAAGGAGCGGATGCTGAACCAGTTCATGAGCGCGCTCGGCCAGATGGGAGTCGTGTTGACGAACATCACGACGCGGACCGACAAAGCGGTCGAGGCGGGCATCTTGACGGAGGACAAGGCGACGGAAGTATACGATGCAGTAGACGCGGCGCGGGCGGATATCGCGCAGGTTCAGGAACAAGTACTTGCCGGGTTTGACGTCGCGTACAACCTCTCGGTTGAAAACGATGACGCGCTGCGAGACGCGCTTGAAACTGTGAGGAACGCCATGCGCACGACATTGACAAGGCTGCGCAACGCGGTGCAGAATGCGCACGATATGGTTCGTGCGGCGGCTGTGTTGCTCGCGCAGGAGCCACAGGTCGATGAAGCGGATTAAAACGTAACGAAAACAGGCATATGAACCAAAAATATTGGTGGATGGTCATCGTGGTGCTGGCGATCGTCGTCGTCGGCGTATGGGTTTGGAAACTGGGCGGCTCCGCCGCTCCGGCGACGGGAGAAGAAACGGGAACGCCGACGTCTACGGAATCGATGCCGGAAGGGAGCACGACGCTCCCGGCGGGAGTGGGCGACGACACGACGGGTGACATCCAAGGACAGCTGGAAGGAATCGATACAGGGAGCGTGCAGGACGAATTCCAGCAAATCGACGAACAGCTGAACAATCTGTAGTGTACGTGAACATAAGTTGCGATGACGCCCCGCTCCCGGGGGCGTTTTCGCGCCCCGGGGGTATAATGACGATAACGAAGAACAAAACATGATGAAAGAACGGAACATATATCTCGATTACGCCGCGTCGACACCAGTCGATGAGCGCATCCTCGACGCGATGATGCCGTATTTCAGGGAGAAATACGGCAATCCGAACGCCATTCACTCGTTCGGCCAGGAAGCGCTCGCGGCAATCGACGGGGCGAAAGAAACCATCGCGCGCGCGCTGGGAGCGGAGCGGGAAGAGCTGTACTTCGCGCCGTCGGCGAGCGCGGCGAACAAGCTCGCGCTAGAAGAAACGGTGCGCCGCGCGGCGGATACCGTGACGGTCGGGGGGAAGCTGAATATCGTCGTTTCCGCCATCGAGCATGATTCGATACGGGAAGTGGCGCAGGCGCTGGAAGAGCGCGGTATAGCGGTGCGGGAGGCGCCCGTCACCGAAGAGGGCATCGTGGACCTCGCGGCGCTCGGGAAGCTTATCGACGAGCGGACCGTGCTCGTTTCCGTCATGTACGTGAACAACGAAATCGGCACCGTGGAGCCGCTCGCGGACATCGCGAAACTGATTGCAGGCATCCGTCGCCGGACAAATAGCCGCTATCCGCTCTTCCATACCGACGCGTCGCATGGGCCGCAGTACCTCTCCTGCGACGTTGACGAGCTGGGCATCGACCTCATGACGCTCTGCGCGCACAAACTCTGCGGACCGAAGGGAATCGGCGCCCTCTACGCCCGGGGCGGCGGCATCCGGCCCGAGCTGCACCGGGCGACGGCGAACGTTCCCTCCATCGTCGGATTCGCTGAGGCGGTCAAGCTCGCCGTCGCGACGAGGGAGGAGGAAAATGAAAGAATGAGGGAACTCCTGAAGTATGTTATGCAGGGGGTGCGGCAGGCGTACGGACGGGCGGTGTGCAACGGCGTGGCGGACGCGGATTCGCCGCGGCGCGCGCCGCACATCGTGAGCTTCTCGTTTCCCGGCAAGAGCGGAGATGAACTCCTCATCAAGCTCGATATGGCCGGTGTCGCGGTTTCGGCCGGCGCGGCATGCACGGCGCGGGCGATTGAGCCGTCCCACGTCATCCAGGCGCTCGGCTACGACCGGGACCGGGCAAAGAGCACGCTGCGCTTCAGTTTCGGGCGGTGGACGACCCGGGACGAACTCGATGAGGCGCTCGCGCGCCTGAAAAAGGTATTATGAATATAAGAGGAAGTATGCAAAAGAAAAAAACACTGCTGACTATCACGGCCGCCGTCATACTCTTCGGCGCGCTGCTCATCGTTCCCCAGTCGCGCTCGAGCATCCTGGAACAGTTCGGAAAGATATTCGGGGGATTCTCGCAGACGGCAACCTCGACTCCCGGCGGAACGACGGGGACTCCGCTCTACCAACCGGCGGTTGACTACGAAAACGCCATCATCGACGCGGTGGAACAGACGACACCCGCCGTCGTCTCGATCGTCATCACGAAAGACGTGCCGATCGTAGAGAACTGTCCGTACAATCCCTTTGGCAACCTGCCCCCGGAGTTCCGGCAGTTTTTCGGCGGCAACATGCAGTTTTACGCCCCGTGTCCCGACTCCGGCAGGAGCGAGAAGCAGGAGGTCGGCGGCGGGACGGGTTTCATCGTGAGCCCCGACGGCCTCATCGTCACGAACAAGCACGTCGTCTTGGACACGAACGCCGACTACACCGTCTTTACCGAAGACGGGACGAAGTACCGCGCGACGGTCGTGTCGCGGGACCCGTCGCAGGACATCGCGGTGCTGAAAATTGACGCGGAAAACCTGCCGACCGTGACGCTCGGCGATTCCGATACCGTAAAGCTGGGGCAAACGGCGATTGCCATCGGGAACGCCCTGGGCGAGTTTCAAAACAGCGTTTCCGTGGGCGTCGTCTCGGGTCTCGCGCGGAACATCACCGCGGGCGGCGGCACCTTCACGGAAAACATCAGCGGCGTGATACAAACAGACGCGGCAATCAACGCGGGAAACTCCGGCGGGCCGCTCCTCAACCTGAAGGGCGAGGTTATCGGTATGAATACGGCGATGGCGGAAGGCGCGCAGAGCATCGGCTTCGCGCTCCCCGTGAACCTCGTGAAGCGGGACGTGGAGTCGGTCAAGGCGACCGGCGAAATCAAAGCGCCGTTCCTCGGCGTGCGGTACCGCACGATTGACGAGAGCGTCAAGGAGGAAGAACACCTCTCCGTCTCGTACGGCGCGCTCGTCAGGGGAAGCGGGAGCGGTCCGGCGGTCGTTCCGGACTCCGCGGCAGACAAGGCGGGGCTCCGGGCGGAAGACATCATCCTCACCGTGGACGGCACGAAGGTGACGACTGATGAGCCGCTTGCCCGCCTCATCGGCGAACACGCCGTCGGGGACACGGTCACGCTCAAGGTGCTGCGCGACGGCAAAACCGTCACGCTCCGCGCGACGCTTGAAGAGGCGCCCTCCGCTCCGTGAACGCATAGCGTGAACGGCAAGCGGGGTGACAACCCAGCACTCAAAGCATAATGAGTAGCACTCCAGATATGAGATTGATAAAATTTCGGAAAGGTGTTATAATGCACTCATAACATTTTGAGTGCTGGGTGCTCGCTGTCCCGATTTCATCCGAGTGGAGCGAGATAATGAAATCGAGGACCGAGCACTCAAGAGACACCTCATTAAGTGTATATCATGAAATTAAACAAAGAGGCGCAATATAACAACCTGCATAGCACGGCGGGTCTTGAGTGCTCGGTACTCAAATCTGTAGCTAACCGCACTCGTTTCGCTATGCTCAGCTCACGCGGTTAGACAGATTCGGCATGCCCAATTTCCATAGATTCACCGTCAAAGCGCAGGAAGCCCTCGAACGGGCGCAGGGGCTGGTCGCGGAGTACAACCACGGTGAGCTTTCCGCGTTCCACCTGGCGCTGTCGCTCATCGAGGACGAGGAAACGCTCGTCCGCCCGATGCTCGTCGAGGCGGGCGTGAACGGCGAGGAGCTGGAGGAAGACCTGCGGCGCAAGCTGGAGGGGCTGCCGAAGGTGTACCCGACGGGAGACCAGGTGAGCCAGCTGTACCTCTCGCAGGAGGTAATGCGGATTTTGAATCACGCTGTCGAACTGGCGCTCAAAAGCAAGGACGAGTTCGTGTCCTGCGAGCATATCCTCCTCGCGATGGTTGACCACCCGTCCGCCTGCGGCGAACTCCTGCAGCGGCACGGCGCGAAGCGCGAAGAGCTCATGCGCGCGTTTCGGCGCCTCCGCGGCAGTACGAGGGTGACCGACGAATTTCCGGAAACCAAGTTTCAGGTGCTGGAGAAATACACGGTGGACATCACGAAGCAGGCGCGGGAGGGGAAGCTCGACCCCGTCATCGGGCGGGAGAGCGAGCTGCGGCGCCTCCAGCAGATACTGTCTCGCCGCAC
Organism: uncultured Candidatus Saccharibacteria bacterium; assembly: GCA_964476325.1. GTDB lineage: Bacteria > Patescibacteriota > Minisyncoccia > UBA6257 > GWB1-50-10 > GWA1-54-12. The sequence goes on from CAYYYM010000005.1 coordinate 25,920, forward strand.
GAAGAACAACCCGGTCCTCATCGGCGAGCCGGGCGTGGGGAAGACGGCTATCATCGAGGGACTCGCCCAGCGGATCGTGAACGGCGAGGTTCCGGAGTCGCTGAAGGGTAAGCGGGTCATCGCGCTCGACCTCGGCTCCATCATCGCCGGGACGAAATTCCGCGGCGAATTTGAAGACCGCGTCAAAGCGCTCCTCAAAGAGGTGCGCGAGGCGTCGGGCAACATCATCCTTTTCATCGACGAGCTGCACATGATGGTGGGCGCCGGCGCGACCGAGGGGGCGGTGGACGCGAGCAACCTCCTGAAGCCGGCCCTCGCGCGCGGCGAACTACGCTGCGCGGGAGCGACGACCCTGAAGGAATACCAGCGCTATATCGAAAAAGACGCCGCACTCGAACGGCGCTTCCAGCCCATCCTCGTGGAAGAGCCGACCCTGGAGGACAGTATCGCAATTTTGCGCGGGCTCCGAGAGAAGTACGAGACGCACCATGGCCTGAAAATCGCGGACGAGGCGCTCGTCGCGGCGGTGAACCTGTCGGCGCGGTACATCACGGACCGCTTCTTGCCGGACAAGGCGGTCGACCTCGTGGACGAGGCGGCCGCGGCACGCCGCCTGGAGTCGGACAGCATCCCGGTGCAGCTCGACGAGGTGCGGCGGGACATCACGCGACTCGAGATAGAGAAACAGGCGCTGTCCTCAAAGGGAGGAGCCTCCTCCGGAGGGCAGAAGAACGACACAAAGACGGCGCGCTTGCAGGAAATAGAAAAAGAGCTCGCCGAGCTGAAGGAGAAGAACGACAAGCTCTCCGGCGAGTGGCACAACGAGAAGAACGCGATCGAGGAGCTGCACGCGGCGCGCAAGGCGGTTGAGGACCTGCGCTGGGACGCGGAAGTGGCGGAACGCGAAGGTGAGCTCGACAAGGTTGCGGAAATCCGCTACGGCGAGCTGCCCGAGGCGGAGAAGAAATTGAAAGCGCTCGAGCGCCGCTACACACACAAGGCGAAGGAAAAGGAAACATTTATCAAAGAATACGTCTCTGACGAGGACATTGCGGGCGTCGTGTCGCGGTGGACGGGAATACCGATAAGCAAGATGCTCGAGACGGAACTCGGCAAACTCTCCCGTATCGAGAAAGTGCTCGAAGAGCGCGTCGTAGGGCAGAAGGAAGCGCTCAGCGCCGTCGCGCGCGCCCTCCGGCGCTCTCGCGTGGGCCTCGCGGACGAGGCGCGCCCGGTCGGGAGCTTTATGTTCCTGGGGCCGACCGGCGTCGGGAAAACCGAGCTTGCCCGGGCGCTCGCGGGGTTCATGTTCAACGACGAGAAAGCGCTCATACGCCTCGACATGTCCGAGTATATGGAAAAGCACACGACGGCGCGGCTCATCGGCTCGCCGCCGGGCTACGTCGGCTACGACGAGGGAGGACAGCTGACCGAAGCGGTCCGCCACCGCCCGTATGCGCTCATCCTCTTCGATGAAATCGAGAAGGCGAACCCGGAGGTGTTCAACATCCTCCTGCAGATTTTGGACGACGGGCGACTCACCGACGGCAAGGGGAAAACGGTGAACTTCAGGAACTGCATCATCATCATGACGTCGAACGTCGGGAGCGAGTTCTTCCGGAACGCGGCGGTTCTCGGCTTCGAATCGGGAGAGGAAAAAGACGCAGCCGTGTCCGAAGAGGAGGCGTATAAGGAGCAAGTCATGGAGTCGCTGCGTGACACCTTCAAGCCGGAATTCCTGAACCGGCTGGACGAAATCATCATCTTTGACGCCCTGAAGCCGGCGGCAATCAGGAAAATCGTCGACCTCCAGCTCGAGGAGGTGAAAGCGCGGCTCAAAGAGAAGAACATCACGCTCAAGGTGAAGCCGGAGGTGAAGCAGTACCTTGCCGAGAACGGCTTTGACCCCGATTACGGCGCGCGGCCGCTGCGGCGGCTCATCCAGAAGCTTGTCGTGGATTCTCTGGCTGATAAAATGGTGAAGGGGCAGATTACCGATGGCGAAAACGTTAGCGTCTCATTTAATAACCGCTCAAAGCGAGTGGAGCTCACGGTTTAGGAGCCTCCTCCTCGGAGGTGCGTTTTGGCTCCTCCTGATGCACCCGGGGACGGCACGGTTTCTCATCGTCCTCCTCGTCGCCGCACTCGTCTACCGTTCCCTCGGCAAGGGAAGAGAGCGCGTCAGGTTCGCCTTCTTTACGACCGTTGCCGCGGGAGCGGTGCTTTTCATGCACATGCGGGATGTACTCTCGCTCGCTCCCGCCGGTCACGACCTGTGGCTCAAGCTTGCCGCCGTGCTCGGGAGCGTCGGCCTGGTGCTTGTTTTCTGGCTCCTGGGGAAGCGAGTGCGGGGCGAGACACCGGCGCTTGAACCGCTCGGCTATCCGCTCATCCTCGTTTTCACGGCTGCGGCGCTCCTCACGCTCGCAGAAGGTGTCTTTTTGGGGTTCTGGGGCGTTCTGGGGGCCGTTCTCATGGCGGCGCTGATGTCCGACCTCATTCCTTCTCCTGAGGGAGAAGAACGGCGCAAAACGGTGGTGCAGCGCCTCTTCTATGCGGCGCTCTTCGGCCTCGTCGGCCTGACGGGGCTCTGGTTCGCCCATATGATACCCTTTTCACCGGCCCTGGGGGGCGTTTTCACGGCACTCCTCCTCTGCACGGTCCGGGATATCGTGCGACGCGAGCGGGGATTTCTCCCCGTAGGCAGGCGCGGACGCCCCGAAAAAGAGCTGAAATTCATCCTCCGGGAGGTGAGCATTTTCACGTTCGGTCTCGTGGCGCTCCTTGCCCTCGCGGCGTGGTGAGGGGGTGTAACGGGGCGGTAACACCCTCGTTATATCTTATGAACCTGTGCCAGGTTGACAGATCAGCCGGGGCAGGTACCATAAGAGGATTGAAGCTTAGGGTGAGGCTAAGCGAACGCGCATAAGAATCGGTAATGGATATGTGGGGTCCGTTTACCGCGCTCTTTTTGTGTCCGCATACTCTCGCCCTAAAAGGCGGGATTTTTAGTGGCTACCGAACCTTTTTCGCCGCAAGCGCGGGGCCTCACCCCCCACAAAACGGCGGAGAAGAGCTGAATGACACGTGTGGAAAAAGGTCGTACCGAAAAACACAAAAATTGTTTCTGGTCGAAACAAAACACACAAACAGTCGAAACAAACAACAAGAAATGAGTACATTAAAGAAAATCAGCATTGTCGCCTTGTCCGTCGTGACAATGGTCGGCATGAGCGGTGTGGGTCACGCGGTTTCAGTGAGTGACCTGCAGAGCATGTCGCGCGACGACCTGCTGGCGCTCCTGGTCCAGCTCTTGTCTTCAAGCGGCTCGACCACGACCGGCGGCACGGGTGTTGCGGCATCATGCACCTTCACGCGCAACCTGTATCCGGGAATGTCCGGTTCGGACGTGAAGTGTCTGCAGCAGTACCTGAACGCGGCCGGCTACACCGTTGCATCGAGCGGCGTCGGTTCTCCGGGTAACGAAACGGAGTACTACGGCTCGCTCACGCAGGCGGCAGTCAAGAAATGGCAGGACGCACAGGGTATTTCCTACGGCAGCTGGGGCGGCTACTTCGGTCCGTCATCGCGGACTAAGTACAGTGCGCTCGCGGCTTCAGGCGCCACCGGCACGACCGGCGGCGGCACGACCGTAGTCGTCCCCTCGGGCGTCGGCCTCGTCGTGGAAGCGGCGCCTGACACGCCAGCGAAGCGAACGCTCGGTACCGGCACGGCATTTAACCCGGTCTTGAAGGTTCGCCTGGCAGCGGGTTCAAGCGACGTGACCGTCAATTCGCTCACCGTAGCGAAGAGCGGCTTCATCGCCAACACGAACATCAACGGCGTTGACGTTGTTGACTCGAAGGGCGTGCGTCACGGAAACGTGATTACGTCCATCAACGCCGACAACACCATCGTAATTCCAATTACGAGCAACCCGGTTGTCGTGAAAGCGGGAACCGCGGAGACATTGACGTTCCGCGTCAACCTGGTTTCGGGCAACTACAGCGGAACCGTTTCGCTCGCCTTGCAGTCGTTGAGTTCAAACGCCTCAAGCGTGAGCGCGTCATACCCGATTGCAGGTGTGGCGATGGATGTCGTAAACGGCAGCAACTCCATGGCGTCAACGACGTTAGACGTCTTGACCACGACCGGTTCGTCGACGTTGAACGTCGACCCGGACAGCTTGCAGGAGATTACCCGCTTCCGCATCCAGGAGACCTCAAGCAACGAGGCAGTCAAGCTCTACAGCTTCAGGCTCTACAACTACGGCAACGCGGGCGCATCGGACTACAAGGACGTAACGTTGAAGGCGCAGGATGGCACGGTACTCGCCGTTACCCAGCCGAGCGGCCAGGACGTGGTCTTTGACCTCTCGAGCAACCCGTACGAAATCGGTAAGGGCCAGACGAAGGACCTCATCGTGGAAGCCAAAATCATCGACGGCGCGACGAAGACCATCAACCTCGTCGTGTACAACGATTACGACATTGACATCCGCGGCATGTCCACGGGCATCTCGCTCATCCCGGGCGCGGGCTCAAACGACACGAGCTTCCCGATCGGCAACGGATTTAACATCCAGACCATCGGCAGCGGTTCGGTGTCATTCTCGCGAGCAACCGACTCACCGAGTTCATCGGTGGCGCCGGGCGGGACGAACGTAACACTTGCGAAATTCATCGCCCGTCCGACGGGTGAGAACTACGAACTTCGCCAGGTGAGCTTCTACGTC
>CAYYYM010000006.1:0-13074 GCA_964476325.1 uncultured Candidatus Saccharibacteria bacterium
GCCACCGCGGGGCGGCCTCACACTATCGGGGGCAATCCCAACGGCGTTTGATTTTCTTGAGCGCATAGAGGAGGGTGATAACCAGTATACTATTGATGAGGGTTTCAAGCACGAGGGGCTCTCGGGGAATCGGGGCGCCGATGACGAGTGCCGAGAGGGCGTAGTAGAGCACCGTTCCCAGCGTCGCGAGCGCGAAGCCCGCCGCATAGAAGCGGGTTCTTATGAGCCGCTCCGCTCCCCCCATCGCCGCCACGGCGGCAATCGTGAGCGTCATCTCCCGCCACCACGAGACGTTCCAGGCAAGCGTGAGGATGGAAAATGCACACATACCTCCCGCAAACCACAGCCAGCGCCTTTCTTTCAAATACGCGAAGCCCGCCGCGGAAGCGATGAGGACCATGTTCGGGTTGATGCCCCCGATTTCAAGCATACCGCCGTACTGCAGCGCCGCGCCCGCCGCAGAGGCGAAAAACGCCCCCCCAAAGACCAGGTACCAGGCGGGTGTGCGGTTCATCACGGGAAATCGGTTCTCACGAGGACGGTTGTCACCCGCTCTTCCCGGTACGGCACCGAGACGAGTGCGCTTTTCCATACCTCTCCGGTGTCCGCTTTCACTTCCTTGATTCTGCCGAACGGTGTGTCAAGCGGCAGTCCGGGCGACGTATTGACGACGGGGTCGCCGACCGCCACGACCGCGTCCTCGGGGATAAGCGTCAGGCGCGGTTCCGTGCCGCCGGTAAGCACCGCCCGCGCCCCTTCCGTGCCGATTGCAACGCTGCTTTTCCACGAAGAGTCGAAGACGGTCTGCACTTCCGCCGTGCTTTTCCAGACGCTTGCCACCTTCCCGACTACGAATCCGCTCTCCGTTACGACCGGCATTCCTTCCCGGAGGCCGTCACGCGCGCCCCGGTCGAGCACGATGAGCTCCCGGTTGTTCCACGGGTACTCGGCATATACGCGTGCCCGCACGTACGCCGCTTCCGCTTCCTGCACGCAGACCTGTCCCTGGAGTAGTTCGAGTTCTATCCGGAGCTTCTCGTTTTCTTCCCGGAGGCGGGCGATGTCTTCGCCGCCGTCTCCGCTCCCGCCGAGCCGATGCTCGGAAAACCAGGCGAAGACGATGCCGCCGATGATAAAGACAATGGTTATGGCAATGCCCGCGAAGGATTTCATCCCGATAGTGTCAGGAAGCGCCTCATCCTTTGCTTGAGATAGGCTTTCCCTGTGCCTGATTTGAGTTGCTTTTCTCGTGACCTTGCATCTTGCTTGTTTCTGTATGCCTCGTAATATACGAGCTCAAAAGGACCTCTTCCTTTTGTGTAGGTACTCTTTCCATCGTTGTGCTCTTTGAGGCGCTTCCGTAGGTCTGCCGTAAATCCCGTATACCATGCACCGTCCCTTTTGCTCCGCATAACGTATACGTAGTAGAACATACTGACACTATCGGGATTTCATCCCGCCTACGCATCACCCACCCGGGCGGGCCCTTCGAGCGATTCCCGGTATTTGTCAAAATGCTCTGCCGCCATACCCGAACCCCTCACGACGGCCGTGAGCGGCTCTTCCATAATTTGGACCTTCAGTCCCAGACTGCGTTCCAGAAAATCGTCGATGCCGTAGAGCAGGCTCCCGCCGCCACAGAGGTAGCAGCCGTTTTTGTAAATGTCGCCGACGAGTTCCGGCGGCGTCGTCTCGATGAGCCCCTTCATCGTCTCCACGACTTTCCGGAGCGAGGGGCTGATCCATTCCCGCACCGCCGAGTCCTTTACCACCTCTTCACGCGGCAGGCCGGTCGCCGTGTCCCGCCCCCGTATGGATATCTCCCGGCGGTCGCCTTCCGCGGGGCGCGCACTGCCGATGGTCGTTTTGATAAGCTCGGCGGTCGGTTCGCCGATTTCGAGCCGCAGCACGTCCCGCACGCCTTTGATGATGTCCGCATCAATGCGGTTCCCTGCTATCTTCATGCGCCGCGACAACACGATGCCGCCCATGGAGATGACCGCCATGTCGGTCGAGCCGGCGCCGAGGTCCACGATGAGATGCGCCGACGGCTCGTACACTTCCAGACGGCTGGAAAACGCCGCCGCGAGAGGCTGCGAGAGGAGATGCACCTGGTGTGCTCCCGTTTCTTTGAAAAGGTCTACGACGGACTTGCGCTCCACCTCGGTCAGGTTCGTCGGGATGGTGACAATCGCGTCGGTGACGAGCGACCACGGCAGGTCTTGGTGATTCATCAGGGTATGTATCATCTCTTTCGCCATGTCAAAATCCGCGATGACGCCGTTTGTCACCGGGCGCATCGCCGTCACGTGCGACGGGGTGCGGTCGCGCATCCCCTTCGCGCGTGCCCCGCTCGCCACGATGCGATTCGTCCGGTTGTTGAACGCAACCATGGACGGCTGGTCTATGATGACCCCCTTACCCTTCAAATATATCCGGACGTTGTCGGTCCCGAAATCTATGCCGAGGATTTTTTTGTACAACATAGTTCCACTAGTTCTTTCACGGCCACGAGCCGCGACGTTTCTTCGTCTCGCCGCTTCGCTTCCAGCTTCTTCCCCTTCGCCGTCTTTTCGCTCACGACCGCTCTCCATGGTATCCCCATCAGGTCTGCTTCGGCAAATTTTTCTCCCGGGGACGCCTGCCGGTCGTCGTAGAGCACTTCCACTCCCGCTTCCGTGAGTTTCCGATACCACTCCTCCGCCTGCTTCGCCACCTTCGCATCGTCGCCGATGAGGAGTAGATGAACATCAAACGGCGCCACTTCCGCCGGCCAGATGATGCCGCGCTCGTCGTTTCGCGCTTCCACGACGGCGCCCATCAGGCGGTTGAGGCCGATGCCGTAGCAGCCCATCATCACCTCTTTCGCCTTCCCGTCTTCCGCTTTGACCGTGAAGCCGAACGGCGCCGAGTATTTCGTCTTCAGTTTGAAAATGTTGCCGACTTCGATCGCTCGCTCTTCTTTGAGCGCCGTACCGCCGCACGCCGGACAGGTTGGCGCATCCCCCGCAATCTCCTTGTTGATGCCCGTGCCGCACTTCGGGCAGAGATAGACGGTGTCTTCCCCCGCGTCCGTCACCATCTGGAATTCGTGGGAATACTTGGCGAAGGTGCCGCCGGCGGCGAGCGTCACGTGCGTCCGGTCCCCGATGCCCGCCCGCTTGAAAATGCGGATATATGCTTCTTTTACCCGTTCGTAATACGCGTCGAGGTCCGCTTCGTCCAGGTGGAACGAGTACAGGTCTTTCATCACGAACTCTCTGCCGCGCAGGAGCCCTGATTTCGCCCGCGCCTCGTCCCGGAACTTCGTCTGTATCTGATAGACGTAGACCGGGAAGTCCTTGTACGAAAGATTCTGGTGCTGCAAGAGCGGCACGACGATTTCTTCGTGCGTGGGACCGAGGACGTAATCGGTTTTGGTGTAATGGCTCGTGAAGCGGAAGAGGGTGTCGTAGGTGTCCCACCGCTTCGTCGTTTCCCAATTCGCCCGCGGTTCGAGTGCCGGCATCACGATTTCCTGTCCGCCGATGGCGTTCATTTCCTCGCGGATAATCCGCTCGATGTTCCTCATGACGCGCGTCCCGAGGGGCAGGAACGAATACACGCCGGCCATCAGTTTTTCCACGAAGCCGGCTCTCGTGAGTAGTTTCGCGTTCAACGACACTTCGTCTTTCGGGGACTCTTTCCTCGCGCGGGTGAATAATGTGCTCTCACGCATACCTCGTAAAACTACGCCGATAGGATAAACCTGCGGTTAGTAGTTCTCATACTTGACCTTGCTATCGTGCGCCCCTTTTCTGCGCCGGCAAGGCGGGTATCGGAAGATATCGGTGTAGTTTTACGGGGCATACGCACACTATACCAGCCCCGCGGCGGAAATTCAAAACACGAATCGGGCGAGGTCCCTGAACGTTACGGCAATCATGAGGATGATGAGCGCCATGAAACCGGCGGTATTGAACCACACGTGCACTTTCGGAGAAATGGGCTTGCCTCTCAGCTTCTCCAAACCGACGAAGAGGAGCCGCCCGCCGTCAAGCGCCGGGAACGGGATAAGGTTCAGGACGGCAAGGTTCACGGAGATGATGGCGAAGAGCTGCGCGAGGTAGAGGATACCGAGCGTAGCGACGGAGCGCGCGATGACAAACACGCCGACGGGTCCCGAGATATCACCCAGTCCCCCGCCTCCCGAAACCGCCTGCGTGATGATGTGCCAAAATCCCGCTGCCACTGCCGCGACCATCTGCACCGTCGTGACCGCCGCTCTCCCCACGGCACGGAAGACGCCGACGCCGCGTACCCCGACATCCGTGAGCTCAACGCCGAGTGCCCCTTCTCCTTCCGGAGGATTTGCCCTGCCGGTTACGGTCACGTCGTACTCCGTGCCATTCCGCTCGATGGTGAGTGTCACCGGCTCTCCCGGGTTGGTCCGGGTCAGGTTGAGGAAATCATCGAGCGCAACCGGTTCTTCAAGAATGACTTCTCCCTTCTGCGCTCCCATGATGACATCCCCCTGGCGCAAACCGGCCGCAGCCGCCGGCGATGCCGCCGCGGTTCCGGAAATCACGATGTACGGCGGTATTCCCCGCGCAAAGACGGCGACGAAGAGTATCCATGCCGTGAGGAGGTTCATCATCACGCCCGCCGACAGGATGACGGCGCGCTTCCATGCCGGCTCGTCAAGAAAGCCGGTACGAGAGCCCCCTTTGGCATGTTCGAACTCTCCCGCGAGCTTCACGAATCCGCCGAAGGGCAGAGCGTTTACACTATAGGTGGTCTCTTTCCGCTTGATGCGCAGGAGCCGCGGCGGAAAGCCGATGCCAAATTCTTCCACGTTCACGTGGAGCAGTTTTGCCGCGAAAAAATGACCCGCTTCATGGGCAAGAATGAGGAGCGATATCGCGATGATGATAATGAGAATGGTCATTATAGTCCCAGGGTATGCAACACGTCCTTGAGCCAGCCGTCCGACGTCGACGAGGCCGACGGAATTTCCGGCGCGCCCGCCGGCGCCTGCCCCTCAAGCCACTCGCTCAGGTTCTTGCCCGTGATGACGAAATACAGCGCCGCGGCGATGCCGATGATGATGATTAACTTGATGAAAAGTTTTAACATAATGCTATTCGCTGATTTCGACCCCTTTTTTCTTAAACGCTTCTTCTATTTCCCCGTTGAATTTGTCGGTCGCTTTTTGTATCTCTTCCTCCAGGCGGTACTTGTCGTCTTCCGAGAGGTCGCCCGCCTTCTCGTTTTCCGCGACGCGCTTGCGGAACTCGTCCCGCAGAGTGCGGAGGCGGACACGATAGTCCTCCGTCAGCCGCTTCACCGCCTTCAGAAGTTCTTCCCGGCGCTCGCTCGAGAGTTCCGGCAGAAAGATGCGAATGTTCTGCCCCTCCGCAGTCGGCGAGATGCCGAGGTTCGCCGCCTCAATTCCTTTCATAATCTGCGGGACCGCTTCTTTGTCCCACGCCTGGATGAGCAGTTCGCGCGGCGGCTTGACCTGGACTGACGCGATATGCTTCAGCTGCGTCGGCGTGCCGTAGTACGTGACGGTGATATCCTCAACCAGCCCCGCGTGCGCCCGGTTGGCGCGGATGCCCCGGAGTTCCTCCCGCAGCGCGTCAACGATACGCCGCCCCCGTTCGGTGAAATCCTTGATTACGTCCATGTTTTCATTATATACCCGATTGCCTTCTCCTGCAGTTTCCGGTTGAGATTGAAGCGGGAGAGCTCGACCTGCTTCCGCAGGAGCTCGCGGACAAGCGGCGCGTTCTTCTTCTTGTTCTCGCGGTATTTCGTGAGGATGAGGGATGCCAGTTTCTCCGCGAGGTCTGGCTCCGCTCCCTGAACCGCTTGTGATTGATTCCCGAAACCAATCAGGCCTGATTGGTTTCGGGAATCAATCAAACCCTGCTTGTCGGACGGGAAATAGACGGGCATAAGGCGCGAGGCGAGCGCCGGCGAAAGCACTTCTTTTTGCGGCGCCGTGAAAACGATAAGCGTCGCAGGCGGCGCTTCTTCGGTCAGCTTCAGCGCGTTTGCCGCCGCATCCGCCGTGAGCAGCTGCGCATCGCTTACGACGATGGTCCGGCGGCGGGAGGCGAATGGCCTCTCGTACGCGAAGGCGTGCGCTTCGCGGAGCGCATCGATGCCGATGCTGCCGTCCGTCGGGACGATAAGGAGGAAATCCACTAACGTTTTATGTTGCATCCTGCCGGGAACTAAGTTCCCCTCACTTCGCGAGGGGGACTTAGTTCCCTTGCTCCCACTCCAGTCCCCCGTTTCGAGAAACACGGCAAGTTCCCGCGCGAAGACGCCTGCGGCATCCGTATCGCCGAAGAAGAGGTAGGCGTGACGCAACCGGTCCTGTGCCGCAAGGTTGCCGAACAGTTCCCGTTTCTCGTCGCCGCTCATGCTACCGCTTATTCAGAAGCGTCCGCTTGTACACGTTGAGGTGACTCAGTACCGTGGCGGTGCCGCGCGATACGCAGAAGAACGGGTCCTCGGCGCGGTATGCGGTCACGCCGAGCGAGCGCGCGAAGAAGGAGTCGATTTCCCGCAGCTGCGCGCTGCCGCCCGAGAGGATGATGCCCCGCTCCATGATGTCCGCGGCGAGTTCCGGCGGTGTCACGTTGAAGACCGACTGCACCTCGTTCACGATGTCGACGAGATGCGGATTGATGGCGCCGGCAATCTCGTCGGAATCGATGATGAGGTCCTTCGGTAGACCGGAGGCGAGGTCCCGCCCCCGAATCTTCAGCTCTCGCATGTCCCTGCCCTGCAGCGCCGTTCCAATGGCGATTTTGATGTTTTCCGCCGTCGATTCGCCGACGACGAGTCCGTATTTCTTCTTGATATAATCCGCGATGGAGCGGTCGAGGAGCGTGCCCGCGACGCGCAAACTGGACCACGCCACGATGCCGCCCAGGGAAATCACGGCGACCTCCGTCGTGCCGCCGCCGATATTCACGATCATATTCCCCTCCGAGGAGTGAATCGGGATGCCCGCGCCGAGCGCCGCGAGGAGCGGCTCCTTCACGAGGTGTACCTCATGCGCGCCGCCTTCTTTCGCCGCGTTCATCACCGCGCGGAATTCCGTGGAAGTGATGCCGGCGGGAACGGAAATGACGACGTCGGGACGAAACACGTTGAAACGCCCGATGCTCTTCCCGATGAAATACTTCAGCATCCGCTGCGTGACATAGTAGTCGGCGATGACGCCTTCTTTGAGCGGGCGGTACGTCACGATGTCTTCCGGCGTGCGCCCTACCATCTCCTTCGCTTCCGCCCCGACGGCGAGGACCACGTCGTCCGGTTTGCGAATCGCGACGACGGTCGGTTCGTTGATGATGATACCCTTGTCTGGTGAGAAGACGAGCGTGTTGGTCGTCCCGAGGTCTATGCCGAGTTGGCGGGTGAACATATGCCCTCATCCTACCGATAATGCGGTACGTTGGCAAATCATAAAAAAGGGCCGGACAAGTTTCCTTGTCCGGACTCGAACGCTCTCAGAAGGGATAAGTGAACGCGAAGCGCTTGCTTCGTGATTCGTAGATCGGACCTTCGACGTCATCTGAAATCGGCGTCTCGCCGAGGTCACGCCCTCCGCCCGATTCGAGGATGTGCAGTACATCCAGCGGGATGTCGAGGAATCCCGCCTGCTTCTTCGTGAAGAGGAGATGGTCGCCGTTCCTGTCCACGAGGCAGACGTTGTCCCTCCACGTATCGCCCGGGAAACGAAGTAGGACTACGCCGCAGTTGATTTTGAAAAGCAGGAGCAACTCATACCATCGCTTCCCGTCGGCCGCCCGGTTTATGCCGCGGCTGATGACGCGAATTTTGCTCCTTCCCGTCGTCATGGCCCGGATGGTTCCGAGCGCCGTACTGCCGTCTTCGTTCCTCCCGACGCCGGAGAACACGCCGATGAACTCGTTCCTCTCGAGCTGACTGCCCTCCGCCTTGGTGATGCGCAGGTCGCCTCCCTCGGTTCGTATCAGACCGACGCGCTTGTGTTTGGGCGGGTTCACGTCTGCTATGATACCGTAACGATACTGCCCCCCGCCGAGTTCGATTTTCCACAGGGGAAACCTCTCGTCCGACGGTATCCGCTTAACTGGCCAATTCCCTTTCCTCAGTACTTCCACACGTCCCTCCTCGGTAGATTTTTCTACATGCGCTTCCCCGTTCCTTGGAACGCGCACGACTGAGGGGAAGTAAAGCAGAAAAAGGAGAAAGAGTCAAGCAGGCGCAATGGAGATTACCGCTTCCGCCACTGCTGCGGGCGGCGAGCGCCGCGGAGTCCCGGTTTCTTGCGTTCCTTCATGCGGGAATCGCGGGTCAGATAGCCGTACGGTTTGAGCACTTTCCGCCATTCCTCGTTATACTTGACGAGCGCACGGGTAAGACCGTGCCGCACCGCTTCCGCCTGGGCGTTCAATCCGCCGCCCTCGACGCGCGCCGAGAATGTAAAAGACGCACTCAGCCGGCCGAACGGTTCCCGTGCCGTTTTCTGCTGGGTTTCACGGGGGAAATACGCGTCCAGTTTCTTGCCGTTCACCTCCGCCTTTCCACTCTTGGACGGCTGGTCGGGATAGATGCGGACGCGCGCCGTCGCCGTTTTCCGGCGGCCGACGCCCTCGATGTAGTTTTGCGGTGTCTTTGCTGTCATAGTGGTGTGGGACTTAGTTCCGTCCCGGTTTACCTATCAGTTGCTTCAGTTGCTGATTTCTTCAATCTTCTTTTGCAGCGCTTCGTTGGTAAGCGGCTCCGCTTCCGACGGCTTGCGCCGCTCGACCGGCGCGCCGCGCCGCCCGTTCCGGAAACTCACTTTCAGGGGCGGCGCCTTCGGTGCCTGACTTTCCCCCGGTGCCTGCTCACCCTCGGCGTTCCGCTTCCGTATGAGGAGCAAATGCCGGAGGCAGTGCTCGTCGAATTTCAACCCTTTCAGCAGTTCCTTAACCGCATCCGGAGCGAGAGTGAACGCGTACACGCCCATAAACGCCGTGGCGCGCTTCTTTATCGGATATGCCAGCTGGAGCTTTGTCAGCTCTTTCCGCTCGAGGTTTTCCGCACCCGCCCGGTGCAAGAGCGCCTCGATGGATGACACTTCTTCATCCGTCAGGAGAACGGTGAGGTCGTATAATTTTGTCTGATTGGTCATAGTATCGTACCGTTCTTTTCTATCATTCTTCCACGGTTTGCGCAATCTCCGCGCGCCCCGGCTCCGGTTCCGCCTCGACGCGTGACGGCAGCTCCGCTTCAGGGATACCGCGGGAACCCGTTCCCGCGGGGATGAGTTTCCCGATAATCACGTTTTCCTTCAGGCCCCGCAGCCGGTCCACTTTGCCCTCGATTGCCGCATTCACCAGCACGCGGCCCGTTTCCTGGAACGATGCCGCCGAGAGGAAGCTCTCCGTGGTGAGGGCAACTTTCGTGATGCCGAGGATTTTCTGGCTTGCTTTCGCCGGCGTCCCGCCCTGTTTCTTGATGTCGCGGTTGATTTTCTCCAGCTTGAACTTTTCCACCAGTTCCCCCGCGATGAAGTTTGTGTCTCCGCTGTCCTTCACGACGACGCGTGAGAGCATCTTACGGGCGATAACCTCGATGTGCTTGTCGTTGATGGGAGAGCCCTCCGGGATGTAGATTTTCTGCGCCTCGTTCACGATGTACCGCTTCGCCGCCTCCGTGCCGCGGTATTTCAATATTTCCTTGAGGTCGGCGTGCCCCTCGCACAGGAGGTCTCCCTTCTTCACGCCGTCCCCTTTCCTCACGAAGAGGCGAACCCGCCGCGGCACCAGGTACTCGTCCTGCGTGTTCCGCTTGCCTTCCCGCGCGACGAAGACCGTCCGGACCAATTCTTTCTCCACGATGTCCGAAACGACACCGTCGGCTTTCACCATCGTCGCCTTACCTTTCGGCGTCCGGGTTTCGAAAATTTCCTCCACGCGCGGGAGACCGTGCGTGATGTCCACGCCAGCGACGCCGCCGATGTGAAACGTCCGGAGTGTGAGCTGCGTGCCGGGCTCCCCGATGGACTGCGCGGCGACGATGCCGACTGCTTCCCCCTCTTCGACCGGCCTGCCGGTCGCGAGGTCCAATCCGTAGCATTTCGCGCAGATGCCGTGCTCGGCTCTGCAGGTGATGGGAGAGCGCACTTTCACCGTCCCAATGCTCGCCTCCTTCTCTATCCGCTTCGCCGCCTCCCGGCTGATGGTCTCTCCCGCCGCGACGACGACTTCCGTGCCGATTGAAATGGTTTCCAAACTGGTGCGCGAATACAGGCGGTCGCCGAAATCATACCCATACTCGTCGCCCTCCGAGCGGACGATGTCTATGCCCTGGTGGGTCTTGCAGTCGTCCTCGCGGATGATGACGTCCTGCGCCACGTCCACCAGCCGCCGCGTCAGGTATCCGGCGGACGCCGTTTTCAGGGCCGTGTCGGTCAGTCCTTTCCGCGCGCCGTGCGTCGAGATGAAGTACTCCAGGATGCGCAGCCCCTCGCGGTACGAGCTTCTGACCGGGAGTTCCATGATTTCGTTGCGCGGATTCACCAGGAGTCCCCGCATACCCACGATCTGGTTCAGCTGGGACCAGCTTCCCCGCGCCTTGGAGTCAATGATGCGGTACACCGGATTTGCCGGGTTTTCCTTCAGCCGCTCCGGCGCCCGCTTCCCGAGCTCCTCGCGGACGTCCGTCCATACCTCCACGACGCGCTCCTTCCGTTCTTCGTCCGTCAGGAGCCCTTCCTCGTACTCCTCTTCTATCTGGCTCACCCGTTCGTCTCCCTGTTTCAAAAGCTCCTCTTTCGCCGGCGGCGTGACGGCGTCGGAGATGGCGAACGACGTCGCCGAGACCGTCGAGTACCGGAACCCGAGGTTCTTCAGCTTGTCTAGATATGCCGCGGTGTGCTCCACCCCGAGCTCCTCGATAATCGCCGCAATGACGTCTTCCAAGCCGTTCTTGTCCAGCTGTTTATTGATGAACGGCATCCCCGGCGGGAGCACGCTGTTTACCACGATACGCCCGTACGTGGTCTCGACGAATTCGTTTTCCATCTTCACCGTGATGGTTTCCTGGAGGCCGATGACGCCGTGCTCGTATGCGAGCATTGCTTCCTGCACGCTCGACAGGCGCTTCGCATCCGCGGCGCCGCGGGGCTCTTCGCCCGTCAGGTAGTAGATACCAAGCACGATGTCCTGCGACGGGGAGATGATGGGGTCGCCGTTCGCCGGCTTCAGGAGGTTCGTCGCCGCGCTCATCAGTTTCCTGCTCTCGTACTGCGCCTCTGCCGTGAGCGGCAGGTGAACCGCCATCTGGTCGCCGTCAAAGTCCGCGTTGAACGCCGTACAGACGAGCGGGTGTATGCGAATCGCGAGGTCCTCGGAAAGCACCGGCGTGAACGCCTGGATGCCCAGCCGGTGCAGGGTCGGTGCGCGGTTTAGGAGCACTTTCTTGTCCCGAATCGCCTCTTCGAGCGCCGCCCACACTTCCGGGACTCCCTGCTCGATGAGCCGGTTTGCCTGTTTGATGTTAAACACGATGCCCTGCGCGATGAGTTCGTGGATGACGAACGGCCGCGCCATCTCGAGCGCCAGCTTCTTCGGAAGCGCGCACTGATGCATATCGAGTTCCGGTCCCACGACAATCACCGAACGGGCTGAGTAGTCAACGCGCTTGCCGAGGAGATTCCTCCGGAACCGTCCCTGCTTGCCCTTCAGCATGTCGGAGAGCGACTTCAGGGGACGTTTCCGCGAGCCCGTCACCTGCGCGCCCGGGTGCTTGGAGTTGTCGATGAGCGCGTCAACCGCTTCCTGGAGCATTCGTTTCTCGTTCACCACGATGACGTCCGGTGAATTGAGTTCGATGAGGCGCTTCAGCCGGTTGTTGCGGTTGATGACGCGGCGGTAGAGGTCGTTCAGGTCCGCCGTCGCGTACCGCCCGCCGTCGAGCGCCACCATCGGGCGGAGTTCGGGCGGGAGGATGGGGAGAACGGTCATAATCATCCACTCCGGCCTGACACCCGCCTTGAGCATGGACTTCGCCATGCGGAGGCGCCGCAGCAGTTTCTTCCGGCGTCCGGCGTCGGTCGTTTCCTCGAGCTCCTTGCTCACCTCGTTCGTGAGGGCGCGCAAGTCCAGCTCTTCGAGCAGTTTCCGCACCGCTTCCGCTCCCCTTCCGGCCTCAAACACTTCGCCGAACTTCTGTGAGAAGCGATAGTAACTCGCCTGTGTAAGGAGCATGCCCGGCTTCAGATTCTTCAGCACGAGCGAGCTCTCCTCCCGCGACCGCAGGAGTTTCTCTTCGTCCCTACCCTCTTTCTTGAGCGTTTTGTATTCTTCCTCGACGGCCTGGAGGGCGCGCTTGCGGGCGTCCTCATTGACCGACGTCACGATATAGGCGGCGTAGTAGATCACCTGCTCCAGCTTCTGTACCGGCACGTCGAGCATCGCGCCGATTTTCGACGGAATGGTTCGCAGGAACCAGACGTTCGCCACCGGGACGGCGAGTAAGATGTGCCCCATACGCTCCCGCCGCACGCTCGAGTGCGTCACCTCCACGCCGCACCGCTCGCAGACGATGCCCTTGTAGCGGACTTTCTTGTACTTGCCGCAGTAGCACTCGTAGTCGCGCGTCGGCCCGAAGATGCGCTCCGAGAAGAGACCGTCTTTCTCGGGACGCTGCGTGCGATAGTTCAGGGTTTCCGGCTTGGTCACCTCGCCGTATGACCAGGAGAGGATGTCCTCCGGAGACGCCAGGTGTATGGAAAGATAATCGATGTCTTTAAGATTCATCCCGATAGTGTCAGGGTATCTTCAGATACCCGCGTTACCGCCGACGGTTCGGCATACCACGACCTTCGTGTTTGATTGTCCATACGTGATGTCATAGTTTCGGACTGACACTATCGGGATCGCTCCCGTACGTTACGTTCATCCCGAGCGACTTGAGTTCCGACAGGAGCACGCTGAATGACGTCGGGATGGTGGGCTTTTTGATAGACTGTCCCCGGATAATCGCCTCAAACGCGGACGACCGCCCCAGGACGTCGTCCGACTTGATGGTCAGCATCTCCTG
>CAYYYM010000006.1:13084-30612 GCA_964476325.1 uncultured Candidatus Saccharibacteria bacterium
GGGCGGCGCCGTATCCCTCGAGCGCCCACACTTCCATCTCGCCGAACCGCTGGCCGCCGAGTTGCGCCTTGCCGCCCAGGGGCTGCTGCGTGATGAGCGAGTACGGACCGGTTGAGCGCATGTGGAGCTTGTCTTCCACCAGGTGGTGGAGCTTGAGCATATAAATGTAGCCCACCGTCACCGGTTCCCGGAACCGCTCGCCCGTGAGGCCGTTGTAGAGCGACACCTTCCCGTTCGCGGGGATTCCCGCGCGCTCCAGCTCGCGTTCGATATCCTCTTCCGACGCGCCGACGAAGTCCGGGACGATCGCCTGGTAGCCGAGCTGGTGCGCCGCGAACCCCAGGTTCGTTTCCAAAATCTGTCCGAGGTTCATCCGGGAAATCACGCCGAGCGGATTCAGAATCACGTCAACCGGCGTCCCGTCCTCCAAGAAGGGCATATCCTCGACCGGCTGGACGCGCGAAATGACGCCTTTGTTCCCGTGCCGCCCCGCCATCTTGTCACCCGCCTTGATGCGGCGGAGCTCCGCCACCTCAACCTGTATCTTCTTGATAATGCCCGGTTCCAGTTTGTCCCCCTTCTCCCGCGAGAAGATTTTCACGCCGATGACCCGGCCGTGCTTGCCGTGCGGCAGCGTGAGTGAACTGTCCTTGATGTCCCGGGCTTTCTCGCCGAAGATGGCGCGCAGTAAGCGCTCCTCCGGCGTCAACTCCGACTCGCCCTTCGGGGAAATCTTGCCGACCAGGATGTCGTTGTCGCGCACTTCCGCGCCGATGCGGATGATGCCCTCTTCGTCGAGGTTCCGCAGCTTTTCCTCCGACACGTTCGGGATGTCCGGCGTCGTTACCTCGGGGCCGAGCCGCGTGTCGCGTACGGGGCAGGCGTACGTCTCGATGTGTACCGAACTGAAGCGGTCCGCCTCTGCCACGCGACTCGAGACAATCACCGCGTCCTCGAAATTTGCGCCCTGCCAGGGCATAAATGCGACCAAGAGGTTCTGCCCCAGCGCGAGCCGTCCGCCGTCGGTCGCGGGACCGTCCGCGAGGAGTTCCCCTTTCTTCACCGTCTCTCCCACACTGACGCGCGGGCGCTGGGAGATGCACGTGGAATCATTGGAGCGCCTGAACGTGATGAGGGGGTACGTATCCGTTCCCTTCGCCGTCTTCACCTTGACGACTTCCCCGTCAACCGCGGTTACCTTCCCTCCCTCGTGTGCGAAGACCGCCTGGTGCGAGTCGCGCACCACCCGCTCTTCCATACCGGTTCCCACCAAGGGTGCCTGAGGACGCACCGGCGGGACCGCCTGCCGCTGCATGTTACTCCCCATGAGCGCTCGGTTCGCGTCGTCGTGCTCAAGGAACGGAATGAGCGCCGTGGAAACGGAGAGCATCTGCGTGGGAGAAACGTCGAGGAGCGTCACTTCTTCTCGCTTGCACGTTCCCGCGATGCCGCGCACCCGCGCGTTCACTTCCCGCTCGCGGATTTTCATATCCTCGCTGAGCGCCACGTCCGCCTGCACGATGACGTGGTTCAGTTCCTCAAACGCATCCAGCCAGACGACTTCGTTCGTCGCCGCGCCGTTCTTCACTTTGAAATACGGCGTGATGAGGAACCCTAGGTCGTTCAGTTCCGCATGGCTCGCGAGCGAGTTCACGAGTCCGATGTTCCCGCCTTCCGGCGTCTGAATCGGGCAGATGCGGCCGTAGTAGGACGTGTGCACGTCGCGCACTTCAAAGCCCGCGCGTTCCCGCGTGAGTCCGCCGGGGCCCACCGATGAGAGGCGCCGTTTGTGTTCCAGCTCCGCCAGGGGGTTCGTCTGGTCCATAAACTGCGAGAGCTGCGATGTGGAGAAGAAGCTGTGCACGACCGACGAGAGCGTTTTGTAGTTGATGAGCTTCGAGGGCTGGAGGTCCTCCTTGCCGAGCGTGGACATCCGGTCCTGCGCTACCCGCCGCAGGCGGGCGAAGCCGATGCGCATCCGCGACTGTACGAGCTCTCCGACCGCGCGGATGCGGCGGTGGCCGAGGTGGTCTATGTCGTCCGGCTCGCTCCCTGGCGTGTTGTTCAGCCGGATGATTTCCCGGACGACGGCGACGATGTCTTCGAGCCGCAGGAGGCCTTCTTCATCCTTCTGCTTGCCCTTCGGCTGCTCCAGGCCGAGACGGCTGTTGAACTTATACCGCCCCACCCGGTGTAAATCGTACCGGTCGGCGTCTTTGAAAATCGGGTCGATGAGCGCCTTGGCATTTTCCACGCTCGCCACGTCTCCCGGCCGCAGGGCGCGATAGATCTCGAGGTATGCCTCATCCGCCGTCTTTGCTTCGTCGCGCTTGAGCGTCTCCGTCAGATACACCCTCTCTCCCGTGTCCACGTCCTTGAAAGCGTCCTTCATCGCCTCCGCGCTCTCCATGCCGAATACCCGCAGGAGCTGCGTAACCGGCACCCGGCGCTTCCGGTCTATCTTCACGCCGATGAGTCCCTGTGCCGTCGTTTCGAACTCGAGCCACGAACCGCGGTTCGGGATGATTTTCGCGCCGAACGCCTTCGTGCCGCGCTGCACCCGCTCGCCGAAGTACACGCCGGGCGAACGGATGAGCTGGGAAATAATCACGCGCTCCACGCCGTTTATGATGAACGTCCCCCGGTCGGTCATGACCGGGAAGTCCCCGAGGTACACCTCCTGCGTGAGCGATGAACCGCTCTGCAGGTCGTCGAGCCGCACCTCGGCCCAGAGCGGTGCTTCATAGGTCTGGTCCTTCGTGCGCGCCTGCTCCTCCGTGTACTTCGGCTTGTCGAGGTAGTAGTTTACGAAATGCAGCTCGTACGATTCTCCGGCGTGGTCCCGGATGGGCGATATCTCGTCCAACAGTTCCTTGATGCCTTCCTTGAGGAGCCAGCGGTACGAATCGTACTGGATTTCCACCAGGTCGGGCATCTTGAAAACCGGTCCGTTGTACGAGGAAAACGTCTTCGTTTTCGTCTTCATAAGTATTTCGCGCGGTTTCGGTTATGTTCGTCGAGTGTTCTTGAAAATATGGTCTTCCCCGTTTCCTTTGCCGAGAGGTAGTACCAGTACGGCGTCGAGACGGGATTGAGTACTGCCTTCAGGGCGCTTTCTCCGGGATTCGCGATGGGCGTCGGCGTCAGGCCGCGACTCGTGTACGTATTGAAGGGAGACGCTTCCTTTGTATCCTCCCGCGAGACGACCGGCCGCTCGCAGTCAAGAAACGCGCCGTTGCAGTTCACGTAGCTCACGGTCGCATCCACCTGCAGCGGCATGCCGGCGTCGAGCCGTTTCAGGATGATGTCTGCCACCTTGCGGCGGTCTTCGTACGCCGGTACCTCCCGCTCCACGAACGAGGCGATGGTGAGTTTCCCATACCACTCCGGGTCGCCCTTGAGGAGCGGCCACGCTTTCTCCTCAAACGTATTGAGCATCTTTTCCACCACGAGCGACGCGTCCGTCCCCGGTTCGAACCGGTACGTGTCGGGAAACAAAAAACCTTCAAGTGAGGGAAGGGTGTCTAAGAAGGGATATGCGTCCTTAAAGTCGGCCGGCGTGAGCGAGGTGACGGCGCCGGCGCGCGTGATGCCTGCCGCCGTAAGCAATACGTCAACATCCTTCACCGTCACGCCTTCCGGGATGGTCACCGCCACGTCGCTTACGCCTCCCCTTGAGAGGAGGTGAACCAGCTCGGGCACGCTGTACGTCGAAGAGAGCGTATAGGTACCCGGTTTCAACGTGTGGGCTCTTCCCATAAGTATCGTGTATAGTTTGAAAACTGAGAGCGAACGGATGAGCGTATCCTGCGAAAGACGCGCCCCGATGTCCCTGAAACTATCCCCCTTCTTGATGCTGAAACTGACCGATTCCCCTTCGCTTTGCGTCGTCTGTACCGGCTGGAGCCCGTAAAAAAAGTATCCCAGCGCAATGAGGAACACAAAAGCGCCCGCTAGCCAAATAAGAAAACGCAAACGTATCATTCCTCGTTTTTACAAAGAGGTTACCCTAATGCGCTCAATCATACTCATAAGCAGCGCGGCTGTCAAGAGGTTAGACCCCCCGTAGCTCGCGAACGGCAAACTGATGCCGATAACGGGGATGAGCCCCGTCGCAGAGCCGATATTCACGAAAAAATGGACGAGAAAGAACAGTCCGCTCCCCAGGCACACGAATTTCAAGTCGTTGCGGCTCGCGTTCATGCCGATATGTATGATGCGCGCCAGCATGAACCCGTATACGCCGATGAAGAGGAATGCGCCGAGGAGTCCCCACTCCTCCGTGAAGCTCGCGAAGATAAAGTCGGTGCGCGCCTCGGGGAGAAAGCCGAGCTGCGTCTGCGTTCCCTTACCGAACCCCTTGCCGAAGAGTCCGGCCGAACCGATGGCGATTTTGGATTGCACCACGTTGTAGTTCACGCCGAGCGGGTCGCGTTCCGGGAAGAGGAATCCCGCGATTCGCTCCCGCTGATAATCGTGGAGTACGAAGAGCCACATCAAGCCGGCGGCGACGGCGACGAGCAGCAGTCCCGCGATGAGCCGCTTCTTGTTGACGCCGCTCGTCAGGAGAAATCCCGCCCAGATGCCGATGAGAACGAGTCCCGAACCCATGTCGGGCTGCAGCGCAATGATGCCGACGGGGAGAAGCGTGTACCAGAGCGAGATGAGAATATTTTTCCCGTGCCATGCCGCGAGGTGTCGGCGCGAGAAGAAGCTCGCCAGCACGACGATGAGCGCTATCTTCATCAGTTCCGACGGTTCGAAGCGAAACTCTCCCAGCACAATCCAGCTGTGCGTGCCCTTTACCGTCGTCCCGAGGAGGAACGGGACGATGAGCAGGAAAACGCCCCCGCCGTAGAGCGCGGTCCGCAGCCAGCGCTGCGTCAGGAGCCAGTCCCAGCGGATGTACGCTCCCGCGAGGATGACGGCGAGCGCCGGAACCCACCACAGGAGCTGCCGCCAGAAGTACGCGGCATTGATGCTCAAGAGCGCGACGAGCCCCATGCATCCCAGGAGCACGACGCTCAAAAGAAGCAGCCAGTCGAATTTACGGAACGTTGACATACAGTTCCGGCGCGTCCGCGGATACCCGGTCCACGAGCGTCTCGTTCACGGGAAAAAGTATGGAGAATTCTCTCTCGCCGCCGCTCGGAAGCGCCTCAACGAGCGTCTTGCTCGCGAAGAGCGGGAATCCGTTCCGGTCCGAGACGACGGCGATGACGTCGACGTTTTCCGCGCGCGCCAATCCCCCGTTCACCGCCGCGCCGCGGACGACGACGCGCCCGTCGGCTGTTTCCACCCGGACGTCCCGGACGCTGACCGCGGGGCGGAGCGCGTCCGTCCGTTTCCGCCACGTCGTCTCCGTAAGCTGCACATCGGCGCCCGCCACGCTCCGGCCGCGCTCCCGGTACGCCTCGTACGCATACCACACGCCGCCCGGCGGCACCGTGGCGGTTCGCGCGACGCTCCCGATTTCTTTATTTTCCTCGTCCCTGAACGAGACGGTGTACGAGACGTCCCCCTCATACGCCTCGTTGGGGTTCACGAGCGCCGCCACGGCCGCGACGTCTCCCCCGTCCGTCCGAAACGTCCGCACCCGCTCGGCGCGGAGCGGCAGCAGGTTCTTCACTTCGCACGGCTCGCACGGGCCGCCGCAGTCAATACCTGTTTCTCCCCCGTTCCGCACGCCGTCGAAGCATGACGGGACGGGAGCCACCGCCGCGCGGTACCACCAAAACACGAGGAGACCCGCCGCCGCGAGGTACAGGAGGCCGTATAGAAATTTCTTAAGACCTCTGGGCATTTTCAAGATGTAGTGCAGTATGCAGTATGCAGAATAACTCCCTCCCACTGCATACTACATACTGCATATCTTAACGAATTCCTCGGCGTTTAGGCTGGCTCCCCCAACCAGTACTCCGTCTATCTCTTCCCGGGAAAGGAACCCCGCCGCGTTTTCCGCATCTACCGAGCCGCCGTAGAGCACCGGTATGTTAAACACTGAGTGTTTAACATTATTTTCTCTGATATATTCCATCATCGCCGCGGCATCGTCCGGCGTCGCTTCCCGCGCCCCTGCCGTCGTGCTGATTGCCCACACGGGCTCGTACGCGATGAGGATTGATTGGTTTCGGGAATCTAACAGTTCTGTTAGATTCCCGAAACCAATCAAAGCTTGGCTCAGTTGATTTCCCACAAATTCCCTCGCGCTGGCGATTCCTCTTTCGCGTATATCCGCCGGCTCGCCGACGCAGAGAATCGGCACGAGCCCCGCCGCCCGCGCGGCTCCAAGTTTCCCGGCAATCGCCTCGTCCGTTTCACCGAGCGCCCGGCGTTCCGAGTGGCCGACGATGACGTACATAACTCCCCGGTCCTTCAGCTGCGCGGCGGACACCTCGCCCGTCCGCGGACCGACGGACCCGCTTCCCTCATACACGTCCTGGGCGCCGAGTTTTACCTTCGTCCCCCGCACCGCCTCTGTAACCCTGGAGAGAAACGGAAATGGCGGAGCGATAACCACTTCTGCCCCCATGTTAAACACTGAGTGTTTAACATGTTGAACAACCGCTGCGGCGAGCGCTGCGGCCTGCGCTTCCGTCTCGGGGTTCATTTTCCAGTTTCCGATGACGTATTTCATGTTTCTTTTTCACCGGGAACTAAGTTTCCCTCACCAGGGGCGAGTGAGACTTAGTTCCCTTCGTTTTCAGTTCCGCAACCGTTCGAGAATCTTCCGCTCTACCTCCTCCCGCGACGCGCCGTATCGTTCCTTCGACCGCTCGACCAGCCGCTTCGCCAGCTGCGCGTCAGTCGCGGGAGCGCCCGGTGTCCGGATGTTAAACGGGTCGGTCGTCTTCCCGTTCAAGAGCAGTTTCGCGTACGCGTTGAAGTTGTCGATGTTCACGATATCCTCGGTGGTCAGGAAGGGTTCGAACTGCTTCGCGAGAAGTTCCGCGTCTTCCACGCCCACGCGAAACGCCACGATGGAACCGACGTTGCCGAGCACTGCATCGCGCACCGGAGCGCCGAGCTGCGCGATGAACTGGTGCGCCATGGTGAGCGACAGGCGGTACTTGCGCGCTTCCGAGAGGATGCTCGCGATCGAGCCGGTCGTGAAATTCTGAAACTCGTCGATAAACACGCTGAAATCGGTCCGCGCCGACTCTGGCGTATCAACCCGCGAGAGCGCCGCGAAGAGGAGTTTGCCGACGATAATCATGCCGAGCAGGTTCGCGTTCAGCTCCCCGATTTTCCCCTTTGCCAGGTTTACGATGAGAATCCGCCGCTCATCCATCACGCGCCGAAGCGTGAAAGATGAATGCGGCTGACCGATGATGATGCGCATATAGTCGTTCGCGACGAAGTTGTTGAATTTGCTCGTGACGTACGGCGTGACGTTCTGCAGCGCCGCTTCTCCGCCCGCTTTCGATGCTTCCTTCTCCCAGAAATCTATCACCGTCGGGTTCGTCGCCTGCGACAGCTTCCGCTCCCGGAACGCCGCGTCGGAAAAGAGTCGCGGCACTTCCATCAGGGTCGCCGGGCCGCCCGCATCGGGGTCGGGCGCTTCCATGAGGAGCAGGAGGGCGTTTCTCATATACTGTTCGAACATCGGTCCGCCCGTCGCTTTCAGGTCGTAGAGTTTGTCAAAGATGTTGATGAGCTCGTTTACGATGAATGTTTTCTCCTCCGGACGCTCGCGGCGGTACTCGAGCATATTGAGTCCGAGCGGCCGGTCAAGTGCGCCGGGGTCGAAGTATATCACGTCGTCCTCGCGCTCCCGCGGGATGAGGCCGGCAACGTGTTCCGCCAGGTCGCCGTGCGGGTCGATAACCGCGACGCCCCTGCCGCGCCGGATGTTGTCCGCGATGGTGTTCGCGAGAAACGTCGACTTGCCCGTTCCCGTCTGTCCGATGACGTACAGATGCCGCCGCAGGTCCTCGTCGGGGAGATACACCCGCCGCCGCTCGTTGCGGTAGAAGGTTTCCCCCAGAAACGTTCCGGCAGTCGGCATGTCGGGCGGCGGGGGCAGCTGCCGCGCCCGCACCTCTTCCACCCGCGGCGTGTCGGTGAACGGCGTCGGCATATGGAATATACTCGCGAGCTCGGCCGTATTAAGCGTCATCGCCTGCGCCGCATCAAATTCGCGGAACACGAATTTCCGCGAGAACTGCTTCTCGCCGCGCATCTGCACGACCCGGAACCCGTTCCGCTTCGGATTCTCGAACTGTCCGAAACCGGAAGCGATGTTCTTGAAGAGTGTTTCCGCAGCCGTCTCGCCCCCGGCGGCCGCGAGGAGCCGGACGTTTACGGAAAGGAGCGGCTTCGCGAGTTTACGCTCAATGAGCGCCACCAGTTCGGCGTCGACTTCCGTTTCGCCCGCCGGCTTTCCCGCCGGCGCGCCGCCGTGCGTGACGGCGGAGAGTACCTCTTCCCCGAGCGTCGGCTTCGGTGCGTCAAGCGAGCGCCCCCGGCGCGCGTTCTCGAGCGCCGTCCGGATGCGCTTCTCCGCGGCGCGCGGCGACTTCCGGACGATAACCTGTATGCCGCCGCCCTCTCCCACCTCGTCAACTTCCGACAAGCTCCCCAAAATGGCGCTGAACGTATCTTTCCCTTCTTCTTCAAACGTGCTGAGCGGAATGGCGGAACGCCCCGTGAGTCGCACGAACCCTCCCTTTACCGCGCTTCCTTCGTGGAAAATCGTATAGTCATCGGTCTCCTCCACGATGACGCTCTTCCAGAGCGCGTGGAGCTGGTTCACAAACGTGCCCGCGACGCGGGTCGGAACGGACGCGTAGAATCGTATCGTCTCTCCCACGTGCGGCACCGCCACCTCGAACGTCACGTCCGCGTTGAGGCCGAGTATCGTCGCGAAGAGCTGCTCGCTCACCCTGATGGCGCCGAGCATATCCTTCCCCTCGCTCCGTTCCCGGGGAAACTTCAGGACGAAGAGTTTCGCCCGCAGTCCCTCCACGCGCGCCCGCCGCCGCCGCCGTATGATGATAACGGAGAGCGGCACGGCGGCGATGATGAGGAAAAGCGATATGACGAAAGGAGACATCACGTTGAGGCGTTTTCCGCAAGGAGCGCGACCAGCGCGTCGTGAAATGCATCCTGGACGAGCGGCTTCCCGCTCCGCGAGGCCTTGAGGGCGGCGTATATGTTCTTCTCGAGCGCGAGCGTGATGAGCCGGAGCACTTCCTGCCTCGTCTCCGCGCTCACCTCCTCGCGATGCAGATACTCGGGGAGATACTGTTCCGCGCTGCGCATAGGTATAGTATAGGCTATAATCCTTCTATCTTGAAGGACCCCTCGCCGACATCGACGTCCGTGGAGCTGCCGTAGCGATTACTGCTCCCCGTCACCGGTCCCTCCAGTCCCGCGCCGCCGGACCAGTCCGACTGATGGAATGCCTGATTGCGCCAGCGCGTGACGTAGAACGGGACGCTGAACGTCTGTGTGCCCTTTTGCGTTTCCCACTGGATAATCGAGGTTATCCGGTTCGTTGACGGGTCGTTGACCTCACCGGCGCCGCAGGGAGCGACACCCGCTATCTCGTAGTCCGTGTCACTGCTCCGGCACACGTTTTCCACGTAGAAATATCTCGTGAACGCGGCGGAGTTGTAGAGCTGGAATATCTCGTCAGCCGAGAGCGCGCGGTCGTAAATGCGGATATCGTCAATCAATCCGGCGAACCTGCTCGTATCGGAAGAACGGCCACCTATGTACAGGTCGTTATTGTTGGCCGCCGCTCCGAGTGTGCATGTCGGCGATGTGCTGAAAAGCATGCCGTTAATATAGTGTCTTATCACCTCGCCATCGTACGTTGAAACGACGAATTGCCAGGTGTCTGCTGTAAGCGTGCCTTGGACGAAATCGCAGTTACCGCCGGCCGTCCGCAACGTTGTCCTCAGATTGCCGCTCGAGTTCGAAAACTCGTAGCCCGAGCCGTACGTCGGCGGAATTTTGGCGAAAATCGGAGCGTATGAAGATACCGAAGTCGGATGAATCCAGGCGACGAACGTGAGAGCATCCGTCACATCAATCGAGCTCGTCGCTTCGGCGATATCCACATAGTTATCGCTGCCGTTGAAGCTTAGGCAATAGCCGGCTTTGCAGGTTGAGGTGGTGTGGCTCGTGCCATTCATCAAGATACCGTTGTTTCCCCAACCTGAGCTGTCATACGCGGCGGTATCCGCCGCCTCGTCAAGCTTCCAGTGCCCGACGAGACCGGTCTGGATGTTGCCCTCCATGATGCCCTCCTTCCCGGCGACGGCGAAGAGCTCTGTGCTCGTCGCGTTGAAGTAGTACGTCGTGCTCGAGCCGTGCGTGAGGGCGGTAATGTGGTGCCAGTCGGCGTCCGCGAACGAACGGCCTGATTCCACCGTGTCCTGCGTGAGCGCCGTCGCGGTCTGCTGGGTCTGCGTCGTGCTTCCGGACTGCAGGATGACGACGACCGCCGTCGACGCGCCGCCGATAATCACGGCGCCGATGGCGAGGGCGATGACAATTTCAACCAATGACTGTCCTTTACAAGGAAGGAAGTTCAACTTCCTTCTATAATGGAAGGAAGTTGAACTTCCTTCCTTGCTTCTTTTCTTCACACCCTGTCGCATCTTACCTTAATTCATTATACCGCGCTGCCACCTCGCCCGCCGTGAGCGCCCGGTTATATATCGTCATTTCGTCGATGACGCCCGGGAAAAACGAGCTTGCCGCACCCGGTGCCCCCCGCGCGCCGATTCGGAGCGCATTCGTATTCGTTCCCATATTGCCCGTCTGCGGACGAGTAGAAACGGCAGTACCGTTCTCATAGATGGTCTGATTCACGCCGTCGTACACGATGACGGTGTGATACCATTCACCAACCGTTACGGGAAATACCAGCGTCCAGTTCCAGTACGGCTGCCATGCGTAGCTGAAGTAGCCGCCTCCGGCGGACGCTTCATAGAGATTTTCTTTGTTGTACAAAATGCTCGCGTTCAAACTCCCCGCGGCGTTTAATTTAAACCAGACCTCGACAGAGAAGGGGCCGCTGCCGGGATTTAGGGAATCAGCGGAATTTACCTGGACGTAATTGCTCGAACCGTCGAACGTGAGGCATCGTCCCGCGACGCAGGTCGACGTCGCCGTCCACGTCGCATCGACGAGCGTCCCGCCGTTGCCGTATCCCGAACTGTCCGCCGTGCTCGTTCCCGTTCCTTCGTCGAAGTGCCAGTACCCCGCGACGTCAAAGTCGTTCCGGAACGATATCCGGCCGAACGTGTCAACGACGACGTCGCCCGCGAGCCCCTCACGCCGGTCATGCGTTATCGTCACTACTTTCCGCGCATCCACGCGTCCGGTCACCGGCTCGAAGGAAAAATCCACGCTCCTCCCGTCCGCGGGCTCTGCGAAGCTCACGCCTTTTTGGAGATAGCGGGTATCCTTCACGTTCTCCGCGGCGTAGGGCGTTCCCGTATACGTCTCGTAGTAGTCGGTCGATGTCGCGCTGCTCACGACGCGCATACCCCATCGTTCCGCGTCCTGCTGCGTCACGGACCGAACCCGCGTCTCCCGGAGGGCGGCGGCGAGTTCCCGGGTCGACGCTTCCACGTCGCGGGCGTACTTCGCGCCCGAAAAGCTGATGAAGCCCACGGTCGTGAGCGTAACCCCGAGCGCGAGTACGATGATGAGTTCTAATAAGGTAAATCCCTGTTTTCCGGCCATGCTTTCTGATTGAAACCCCTCGCTTCGCTCGGGGTGACCACGCAGTTCTTCTAGAACTGCGTGGTCAGTTGGTATATCGGCACGATGATGGCGAGGGCGATGGTCCCGATGACAACGCCGATAAAGAGGAGGAGGATGGGCTCGGCGAGCGAGACGAGCCGCTTGATGCTGTTGTCCACTTCGCGGATGTAAAAGTCGGCAAGCGTCCGCAGCACGTCCTCTACGTGCCCCGCCTTCTCCGATATGGCGATGAGATTCGTGACGATTTTCGGGAAGAAGGGCTCCTTGTGAAACGCCTCGTCCAGGCTCAATCCCTTGGCGATTCCCTCCTTTGATATCCTGATGAGCGCTTCTTTCAGCTCGACATGCCCCACTGCCTGCGCCGTGATTTCGAGTGCATCGGTTATCTGAATCCCCGCCTGTATGAGAGACGAGAGCGTGGCGGCGAACCGCTGCAGCGCGCGCCGCTTTACCACTTCCCGGATAACCGGAATGCTGGTGAAAATCGACCAGATGAACTTCCGGAAGAAGAGTGAACGGGCGTACCCGACCCATGTCCCGATGGCTAGGGCGACCATGCCGCCGATGAGAAGCACCCATATTTTCCCGATGAACAGGCCGACCGTGAAAACGACTTTCGAGAAGAGCGGCGGTTCGAACCCGCTCTCCAGGAAGACGTTCGCGATGCGCGGCAGGGCGAAGGTGACGAGGAAAATCAGTATAAAGACGGAGATGACGAGGAGGAGTATCGGGTAGATGAGCGCGTTTTTTATCTGGTCCGTCACCTCTTTCTCTTTCGTGAGCGACTCCGCGATGCTCTCGCAGATGTTCTGCAGATTTCCCGACACTTCGCCGGCGTGAATCAGGTTGATGTGCACCGTGCTGAACGTCTTCGGATATTTCTCAAACGCGCTGTAGAAGGGGGCGCCCCGCTCGAGGTGCGAACGGACTTCCAGGAGGAAGGAGCGCACCGCCGGCTTGTCGAACTCGTCGACGAGCACGTTGATGGCTTGCAGGAGATTTGAGCCCATGCTCAACATCAGGGACAGGTACCTGAAGAGAAATACCTGGTCTTCGATGTTGATACTCCCCCGAAATACCTCGGCACCGCCCCTCGTGCGGACCGGTTTGACGTTGATGGGCTTCAGCTCCTCGCTCGCGAGGAGCTTCAACACTTCGTTCACGCTCTCCGCGTCAACTTCGTTCTCGATGACCTTGCCCTCCTTGTCCGTTGCCGTGTATCGGTATCGTGCCATAGTAGTTGAAATTTCAGGAGCCCGGAGCGGCGACGGAAATTTCATCACCGCTATGAGCACCGAGCACCCAAATCAATATGTTATGTTTCTTATATTATACAAAGTTATGAATATGGCGCATTTTAAACAAGGTATAGTTTATATTTGAGTGCTCGGTAATGATATTTCTTACTACTCGGCTTCGCCTCGCAGAGAAACATCATTATTTTCTTACTACTCGGCTTCGCCTCGCAGAGAAACATCATTATTCTCGAATGACCCTAAAGAGTTCCTCGACGGTAGTGAGTCCGAGCTCGGCTTTCCGCAATCCGTCCTCGAACATACTTATCATACCCTGTTTCCGCGCCATATTCCTCAACGCGCTCAAGTTGAAGTCAGGATTGATGATGAGATGGCGTATTTCTTCCGTGATGGGCATCGCCTCGAAAATCGCGATGCGTCCCTCGTAGCCGGTGCCGCCGTCCGACTCGCATCCCTTGCCGCGATAGAGCGTCTTCGGGACGCCGACCGTGTCGGGGTCCTCCCCGATTTCCCGCATTTGCTCCCGTATCGCCTCGCGCTCCCTCTCGTCCGGCTCGTACGACTCGATGCATCCCATGTGGATTTTCCGTACGAGACGCTGGGAGATGATGGCGTTCAGCACCGCGGACACGAGGAAGGGCTTTACCCGCATGTCCATGAGGCGGGGTACGGCGGTCGGCGAGTCGTTTGTGTGCAAACTGGAGAGCACGAGATGGCCGGTGAGCGCTGACTGTACGGCGATGTCCGCGGTGTCCGAGTCGCGAATTTCGCCCACCATCATGATGTCGGGGTCCTGCCGGAGGATGGAGCGCAAGCCGGAAGCGAAGGTCACGCCCGCGGCCGGGTTCACCTGCACCTGATTGATGAACTTCATATCGTACTCGATGGGGTCTTCCACAGTCACGATGTTCACTTCCGGACGGTTCAGCATGTTCATGATGGAGTAGAGTGTCGTCGTCTTTCCCGAGCCGGTCGGGCCGCAGATGAGCACCATGCCGTAGCTCTTGCTGACGGCTTCGCGCACCAGCTGCGCCGTGTCCTCGAACATACCCAGTTCCTCAAACGAGAGCGGTTTCTGCGCGGACTCCAGGAGCCGCATCTCCGCCTTCTCGCCGTAAAAAGTCGGGAGGACGGAGACGCGAATGTCGATCTGGTTGTCCCCCGCGTTGTACCGGAACCTCCCGTCCTGCGGCTTCGCGTGCTCGTCGATCCGGAGGCCCGCCAGTATCTTGATGCGGGCGACGATCGCCGGGAGTATGTCCTTCGGCATCGTGATGATTTCGCGGAGCACGCCGTCGATGCGGAACCGCACCAGCACCTGCGACTCCAGCACGTCGAAGTGTATGTCCGAAGCGCGGGACGAGTACGCGTAACTCAGGAGATTGTCCACGATGGCGACAATCGGCACGTCTTCCGCCGCTTCTTCGATTCCCTTCGCCTGCGAGCGGAGCGATTCCCGCACCTTCTCCTCGATGATCGCCTTGAAATTTTTCGTCTGCTCCGCGCCGTAGAGGGTAAATGCGCGGTTGAGGTCTTTGTCTGTCGTGAGATACGGCCGCAGCGGGGCTCCCAGGCGCAACGAGAGGAAGTTGATGGTTTCCAGGTCAACCGGATTCTCCATCGCGACGTTGTACGAACCGTCCTTGTTCCTGCTGAAGATAATCACTTTCCGCTGGCGCGCGAGGTTCTCCGGTATGACGTGCAGCGCGTCCCCGTCTATGGCGGCCTGCGTCAGATGGACGAGCTCCACGTTGAGTGCTTTCCCGAGGATGCGGTAGAAGTAATCTTCGTTCAACACACCCCGGGATACGAGGATATCAATCGGGTTCTGGTCCCGCCGCTTCGCTTCTTCAACCGCCGTGTCGAACACCTGCGGGTCGACGACGCCGGCTTGCGTCACGATTTGTTTCAGCCGTTCTACGGGGAGAGAAATCATGCCGATGTTGTCTGAATTTTGCCGAAGCTCAATGCGAGGTAAAATACAGCCACAACATCGAGCACCGAGCACCCAAGGTACGTTGCAATATATAAAACGTCATATATCGTCCTTTTTCTTATTCTCATAATGGTGCAAATAGAATGTGTCTTGAGTGCTCGGTAATGAATTCGTACCTGAAACTCGTTCGCGCTCTGCGCTCCGAGTTTCAGACTACATTCATTATTATAACGGATAGCGCGACGGGCAGCCACAGATAATACAAGGAGATTCTCCGTGATTGGTTTCGGGAATCTAACAAACTTGTTAGATTCCCGAAACCAATCACGTGGTAAGAGAGAAGGAGAATTAAAGAGATAAGCAGCATGGCTGCAAGGTACCAGAGCCAGGCGTAATGCCAGGCGGGATTCCCGAGGAGAAAGATGGCAAGCGCTATGAGGTACGGCTCTCCCGGTCTGAAGAAACGGTGTCCCGCCCTCCGGTCCGCATACGTCGCCGCCGCAAGGAGAAGCAGCGCAACTGCAAGCGAAATGGCGTAAAAAAGGTCGAAGCGGATGAACTGGTACCCGATGACGTACGAGAGCGGCTGGTACGGCGGGAGGAGAAATTTCCCCAACCCCTCGTCTCCCCGCCACAGGAGATATTGTGCCACCGTCAGATACACGGCGTACGCGCCGACGGCGGCGATACTGACGCACAAAAGGGTGCGCGCGGCGCGCCTTTTTACGGCGTCCGCGCGCACCTTCACCTGCAGGATGAACCCTGCCACGATGACGCATACGGCAATGCCCGTCGCCATGCGGGAACCGCTAGAGGTCCAGACCGGGGTCGTTCCCTATCTCGTACAGATTTTCGTCATCCCCCCCGTCGTTGGTTTCCACGTCGCTGCCGCCTCCGTTCGCGTACCGCGCACTCTCCATCGCGGCGTCAATCTCGTAGTACGTGCCGTTGCAGGCGTAGGAGTAGAAACACGCTTCGTTGCCGGTGCCGCAGTTCTCGCTGCCGTTACTCGGGTCGGCCGGCAGTTTCGCGAGCGGCGAACCGCTCGAGATGGACTCGAAGTCAACTTTCACCCACCCGGTGCCGTTCACGGCCGTGGACGTCGCCGTCGTGCACGTCGCATCGGCCCGTCCCGTCGTCCCGGACGTGCACCATTCGGTTAGCGACGAGCAGGCGGTACCGTCGGCCCCGCCGATACCGGGCGAGGCGGCATCCGCGAGGTACAGCGCCACGGCGCTGTTTACTGCCGAGAGGTCGGACAGCCGGGACGCGTCGCGTCCCTGCTTCAGAAGCTCCGCGGGGTTCAGAATGAGTGCCACTGTCGTCACGAGTATCGCGAGAATGGCGATGACGATGAGAAGCTCAATCAGTGTAAAACCTTTCCGTTCGCTCATTATGAGTTGCGTTATCTATGGCGTTAGTATACCACAATCGTCGCCCTTTAGGATATCCACAGGCGGAGTGGTCAGGATGCTCGCTTCTCAAGATATCCTTTTATCTCGTTTATCAGTTCTTCGATAGAAATGCGCGCTTTCACGAAGTAGCCGACAGCGCCGAGCTTCCGTCCCCGCTCGATGTCCGTCTCCTGCCCGAGATTTGAGGTAATGACGATGGGGATGCTCGGAATCTGCGGGTCGTCCTTCACGTGCTCCATAAACTCGAAGCCGGACATCTTCGGCAGGATGATATCAAGGAGGATGAGGCGCGGCGTCTCGCGCCGGAGCGCGGTTAACGCTTCTTCTCCGTCGCTCACGCTCTTTACCTCAAACCCTTCCTTCTCCAGCCGTTGCTTCAAGAGTGCGGCAAGGAGCGGCTCGTCCTCGACTAAGAGTATGTGGTTGTTCTCCATATCGTTTCTTTCTTCTATCATACCATATTGAAACCTTTTTAGTTGCTTCGAGTGAAGTCCCGCATCGGATGCCGGACTCTGGACTCCGGACTTGAAACTCCGGATTCCAGATCCCAGTTCTCTCGATGAGGACAACCGCGACTTATGGGCTGTGCGGTCATTACCCGTCCCGCCTTGGCGGGACATCGACACGCTCACGATATGTTTCCATTCGTGAATTTCTGTGCGTCGCGCTTTCGCGCGTTCACACACGGCGTTCGGCCAGAACAAAAACTTCGTTTTCGTTCTGCTCCTCACTTGTGTGCGTAATGTAATTGATTCACGAGCAGGTTCCCCTACCCGTGCCTTGTTATGACTTCACCCATGTCACCGGACTTACCCTTATTCCACCGAAGTGAAATTTCAGGTACTCCCGGCTCCCTTGGTGTGACAGGCGGTGAGTACAAGGTTCGAGAACGTATTCACCGCGGCATTGCTGATCCGCGATTACTAGCGATTCCGACTTCATGAGGGCGAATTGCAGCCCTCAATCCGAACTGGGGCCGATTTTCAGGGATTAGCTCCACCTTTCGGCTTCGCGGCCCATTGTACCGGCCATTGTAGCATGTGTGTAGCCCAGGACATAAGGGCCATGCTGATTTGACGTCATCCCCGCCTTCCTCCGTGTATGACACGGCAGTCTCCTGTGACACTTATAACACAGGACAGGGGTTGCGCTCGTTACCCCACTTAAGGGAACGTCTCACGACACGAGCTGACGGCA
>CAYYYM010000007.1:0-17726 GCA_964476325.1 uncultured Candidatus Saccharibacteria bacterium
CGAGTTTGACTCGGTGCCCAGGGCGGGACTTGAACCCGCACGACCTTGCGGTCACAGGATTTTGAGTCCTGCGCGTCTGCCGTTCCGCCACCCGGGCGCTTTTTCAATAGTGGCATAATACAAAAGGGGAGTAAAGAAAGGGTTGCTTAAAACCAGCTTTTGTGGTATAGTGGAGATAGTACCATAACAAACCACAAGAGGTTATAGGGGGAGAAAGGGATGAAACAAGCAACCAAGAAATACACGGAACGGACGGGAACGGAAGACGAACATACGCCAGCCGAAACGGCACACGCAGAAACGGAGCATACCGTGCACGAGGAAGATATACCGAGAAGGGGATATACCTCATCGGCGAAAGCGTTCCTTTTTCTGCTGATGCTTGCATTCGTCGCGGTGACTGTCTTGTTCCTCGATACAGTGAGCGGCTCGGTGGGCAGGTTCATCTCAGGCGTAACGATCGGGAACCAGGAGCCCGTGGGAAGAACGGCAGCGTACGCTGTCATCAAACGAACGCGGACCGTCTCATCGTCGAATTTCGCAGACCACCTGTTTGATGATGGGTACCAAATAACCGTTTTCGAAAACACGAGAGCGGGGACGAAATCAACGGGATGGCATCCGGTCGCAAATTACTACAAGCAAGGCCTTTGGCTCTTTGGGTGGTAACGGGGGAGCGGCAACGACGAAACGCGTTGCCGCCTTTTTTATTTTCATTTCGTTCCGCGCCGTGATACGATGAGAGAAATATATGTCGCGCGTCATCGTGATATACAACGCGAAGGGGGGCGTAGGGAAAACCACGACCGCCATCAATCTCGCGGCATACCTCGCGCTCTTCGGCAAGCGGACGCTCCTCGTCGATTTCGACCCGCAGTATAACGCGACGGTGGGGAGCGGCGTCGTCCCCGAAGCAGGCAAGACGGTATACGAGGCGCTCATCGGGCAGGTGCCCCCGAAGGAAATCATCCGCCCGACGGTGCTCCATGACTTGCAGGTCATCCCCGCGTCGGCGGACCTTTCCGGCTCGCTCATAGAACTGGTGGGCGTTCCGGAACGGGAGGGATACATGCGGCGCGTTATTGACGCGGTGCGCGACGATTACGACTATGTCCTCATTGACATGGGACCGAGTTTGAATATCCTTACCGTAAACGGCCTCATGGCGGCGGACGAAATCATCGTGCCGCTCCAGTGCGAGCAGTTCAGTTTAGAAGGCCTCCAGCAGCTCCTGCAGACCATCAGCCTCATTCAGAATAATCTTGGGCACGGTCTCAAGGTTGCCGGCGCCCTCATCACGCTCTACGACGATACGGACGAGTTCTCCCGGGAGCTCGCCGGGGAAATACGGCAGAAATTCCCGTACCCCATCTTCCGCACCTCCATACCGAAATCGCCGAGTTTGGCGGAAGCGCCGCGGTTCCGCCGGCCGGTGCTCCTCTACGACCCGCGCTCTGCGGGGGCGGCGAGCTATGAGCAGCTCGCTCGGGAACTTATTGCACAGGTTATCCACAATCCCGCCTTTGACGCGCCGCCGGATAGTCATACAATATAAGCAGTTCGCCACCGGCACGGTACGAGCCGCCGGAGAGCGTACGGCGGCCGACGGACGCTTCGGAGGACGTAACCACAGTCGGGGACGAGCTCGCATGCGCGTACGGCATGCGTACAAAACTAAAACAGGGACGTGCATATCCGGTCCCACCATCTGCAACCCGGGAGCTCTTTGAAATCATTCAAAAGGACCCGAGGACAAATAGCGGATGAGCCGGATACGATACTCCCTGTTTTAGCTTTCTTCGGTTATACTTATTCGTATGGATGATACGGATATAGGAAAAGGATTGTCGGCACTCATACCTGCCCGCCATGCTTCGCAAGGCGATGCGGGCAGGCCGCCGAAGGATGACCAACCGGCCGGGACGGTTCCGGAAACGGAACGCCGCACGGAACCTCAGCGAGAGACCTCCGTTGCGAAAAAACCGATAGACGGCGGACGGGCGCAAGCCGAACCCCGCGAGCCGGAGGAGCGCGAACCCGAGGAGCCGCCGGCCCGGAAAGAAATCCGCCGGGAGTTCATTTTTCATATCGAAACGGAGAAAATCAAACCGAATCCGTACCAGCCGCGGCGGGAATACAAAGAGGGCGAACTGCAGGAACTGGCGCAGTCCATCCGCGAGTTCGGCATCATCCAGCCGCTCATCGTTTCGCACATCGAGAGGGAAACGGAGCGCGGCACGGATGTGTCGTACCAGCTCATATCGGGCGAACGCCGCCTGCGCGCGGCGAAGCTGGCGGGGCTGAAACAAGTGCCCGCCGTCGTACGGCGGGAACCGGCGGGAAGCGAGAAACTGTCTCTCGCGCTCATCGAAAATCTGCAGCGGAGCGACTTAAACCCCATTGAAGCGGCGCGGGGATACGCGCGGCTGCAGGACGAGTTCCGGCTGACGCAGCGGGAAATCGCGGTAAAGATGGGAAAATCGCGCTCGGCAATCGCGAACGCGCTGCGGCTCCTCGGTCTGCCGTCCCACATGCAGAAAGCGCTCGAAGCGGGCAAACTGACCGAGTCGCAGGGCAGGACACTCCTGCAGGAGACGAATCCGCACCTGCAGGAGGAGCGGTTCCAGAAACTGCTCTCGGGCACCCCTACCCGCGCGGTCGCTCCGCGCACCGCGCGTCCGGCAAAGGCGGAAACGAGAAAGGAACCGTTTTGGGAAAAGCAAATCGAGCATCACCTCGGCGCGCCCGTTTCCGTGGAGCGGTTCGGCGAGCGGGGGAAGGTGACCATCACATTCTTTTCCGAAGAGGAATGGAACGAGTTGAGGAAGAAACTCACCGAACCCGACGGCGAAGAAACTGATTCTTCCGCTTGAGCGCGGACTTGATGTGCGTCCGGGCGATAGAGGTTTTTACGAAATCCAGCCACGACGGCGAGGGGAGTTTGCCGCGCTGCACGAGCACCTCGACGACGTCCCCCGATTCCAGTTCGTGATTAAGCGCCACCAGTTTGCCGTTCACCCGCGCGCCCGTGCATTGGTTGCCGACGTCGGTGTGGATGTGATACGCGAAGTCGACCGGCGTGGCGCGGGCGGGAAGGTCGATGACGTCCCGCCGCGGCGTGATGACGAAGATGCGGTCTTTCAGAAAATCGGTTTTCACGAACCGCAAGAATTCGTCGGGGTCGTCGAAGTGGGTGCTCCAGTCGCGTAGTTCATGTATCCACGATACGTCATGAGGCCTCCGTGCCGGAGACGCGCCGCGGACATACCCCTTTGACGACTTTGATTCGCGGTACGTCCAGTATGCCGCGGCGCCGAGCTCGGCCTCCCGGTGCATCTCGGCGGTGCGGATTTGCACCTCGATGATGTGGTTTCCCTCGCCAAACACGGTCGTATGCAGGCTCCGGTAGCCGTTCGGCTTCGGCAGAGCGACATAGTCCTTGAACCGTCCCGGCAGCGGCGGCCACTGTGCATGGACGGCGCCGAGAGCGCCGTAACAGTCGGCGACCGTCGGGACGATGACGCGCAGGGCGACGAGGTCGTAGACGCGCGAGAGGTCCATGTCGTACTTCTGCAGTTTCTTGTACAAACTGGCATATCGCTTCGCGCGCGCCTGTATCGTAAACGGGCCGGAACAGACGGGTGCGACGATGCGCTCCATGAGCGGCTTCAAACGATTCGCATACGCGCGCCGCTCTTCGTATTTCTCCGACACGTTGTCAAGGAGCCATCGGTGCGCCTCGGGATGGAGATAGGGAAAAGCGAGCTCGTCGAGTTCGCCGCTCAAGCCGTGCATGCCGAGACGGTAGGCGAGTGCGGCGTAGATTTCGCTCGTCTCTGACGCGATGCGGAGCTGCTTCTCCGGCGGGAGCGCATGGAGCGTCCGCATGTTGTGCAGCCGGTCCGCGAGCTTGATGAAAACCACGCGCAGGTCTTCGCTGATGGCGATGATGAACCGGCGTATGTTTTCCGCCTGTGCCAAGCTCGATTCGTCGGCGCGGTATCGCACCGAGTTGATTTTGGTCATGTTGCCGACGAGACCGGCGACATCGTCGCCGAATTCCCCCCGCACGCTATCCAGGGAAACATCCGTGTCTTCGGCGACGTCGTGGAGCAACGCGGCGGCGATGGTCGCATCGTCGAACCCCCACTCGAAAACGGTCTCGGCGACGGCGAGCGGGTGGGTGATATACGGCTCCCCGGTCATGCGGTATTGCCCCTCGTGCGCGCGCTCGGAAAACGTCCGCGCCCGCGCCACGAGGCCGGGTTCGGCGAGCTTCAGGGACCAGTTATATGCGGGCTTTGACATTCTTGAGATATCTTTATATACTTCCCACGGTAGCACATAAAGGTCGCAAGTGCTATTTTAACCCCCTATCAAACGTATGCTGAAACCCTTGTACGGCCGGGTCGTTATAGAGCCCGCGCCGAAGGAAACGCAGACGAAATCAGGCATCGTTATCCCCGACACGGCGGGAAACGAGCGTCCGGTGCGGGGCACCGTCGTTGCGGCAGGCCCCGGTAAGGTGAACGAAAACGGCGAGCGGAGACCGCTCGCGGTGAAGGTCGGAGATGTCGTGCTCTTCAAGAAATACGGACCTGAAGAATTTGAAGAAAACGGCACGAAGTATCTCGTCGTCGACGAAGACGACATTATCGCAATCGTAGCGGAATAATCATGGCAAAACACATACTGTTCGACGAAACGGCGCGCATGGAGCTCAAGAAAGGAGTCGATGCGCTCGCAAATGCGGTGAAAGTCACGCTCGGTCCGCGCGGGCGGGCGGTCGTCCTCGAAAAAGGATTCGGCAGCCCCGTCATCACGCTCGACGGCGTGACCATCGCGAAAGAGATAGAGCTCGAGGACAAGGTGCAGAACATCGGTGCAGAACTCGTGAAGGAGGTCGCGTCCAAGACGAACGATGTCGCCGGTGACGGGACAACGACGGCGACCGTGCTCGCGCAAACCTTCATCGCCGAAGGCGTGAAGAACGTATCGACCGGCCTCGACCCCATTGCCCTGCGGCAGGGGATGAAAGAGGCGGCGGACATCGTCGTCAATCATCTGAAAAAAACGTCGAAGAAAATCGGGAGTGACGAAGAGGTGGCGCAGGTCGCGACCATCTCGGCGCGCGACGAGGAAATCGGAAAGCTCATCGCGGAAGTCATCAATAAGGTGGGACAGGAAGGCGTCGTGACGGTCGAAGAGTCGCAGACGCTCGGCCTCGAGCACGAAATCGTGGAGGGCATGCAGTTCGACAAGGGCTACATCTCCGCGTATATGATAACCGACCAGGACCGCATGGAAGCGGTACTGGAAAACCCGTACGTGCTCGTCACCGACAAGAAGATTTCGAGCATCAATGACCTCCTGCCCATCCTGGAAAAAGTGGCGCAGCGGGGGAAGAAGGAACTCCTGCTTGTCGCGGAAGACGTGGATGGAGAAGCGCTCGCGACGCTCATCGTGAACAAGCTGCGCGGAACGTTCAATGTCCTGGCGGTGAAAGCCCCGGGCTTCGGCGACCGGCGCAAGGCGATGCTGCAGGACATCGCGGTCGTCACGGGCGGCGACTTCATTTCCGAGGAGGTG
Organism: uncultured Candidatus Saccharibacteria bacterium; assembly: GCA_964476325.1. Lineage (GTDB taxonomy): Bacteria > Patescibacteriota > Minisyncoccia > UBA6257 > GWB1-50-10 > GWA1-54-12. The sequence continues at coordinate 5,590 of CAYYYM010000007.1, forward strand.
GGACGCACGCTCGAGCACGCCGAGCTTGAGTCGCTGGGTGAAGCGCGACGCGTCGTCGCGACGAAAGACGCGACGGTCATCGTCGGCGGCAAGGGCTCGAAGGCGGATATCGGCAAGCGGGTGGCGCAGTTGAAAGCCCAGCTGGAACAGACCGACTCCAAGTTCGACCGGGAGAAGTTGGAAGAGCGCATCGGTAAGCTTGCCGGCGGCGTAGCGGTCATCCGCGTCGGCGCGGCGACCGAAGTGGAGCAGAAGGAGAAGCAGCACCGCATCGAGGACGCCGTCGCGGCGACAAAAGCGGCGGTCGAAGAGGGAATCGTCCCCGGCGGCGGGGTTGCCCTGGTCCGGGCGGCGGAAGTCCTCAAGGGGCACATCGCCAATATGGACAAGGAAAACCTGGCGAAAATCACCGGTGCGAAAATCATTCTCCAGGGACTCTACGCGCCCCTGCGGCAGATAGCGGAAAACGCGGGATACGAAGGCTCGGTCGTGATCGACCGCGTCGTCCACGGCACGAACGCCGACTACGGCTTCAACGCCGCGACGGGGAACTACAGCAACCTCTATCAGGACGGCGTCGTGGACCCGGCGAAGGTGACCCGTTCAGCCCTGCAGAATGCCGTCTCCGTGGCGGAGATGCTCCTCATCACGGAAGCGGTCGTCTCGGAGCTGCCGAAACAGGAAAGTAATGACGACGGCGGACACATGCACGGCGGCATGCCCGGCATGATGTAACCGTGAGCCGATGGCAAACGATGCAAAAGCCCCTTGCGCGCAAGGGGCTTTTGTGTTACGACAGATGCAGCTCACCGTACAGATTGGAGGGAAATATGAAAACGAACGCAACAGACGTATCGCTCTCGCTCATACTCGCCGCGGACGATATGGGTGTCATCGGCTATCGCGGGAAAATCCCCTGGCTCGGGAAAGTTCCTGCCGACATGGGGCGATTCGTGGATATCACGAATAAGGCCGGGTTCATCATCATGGGAAGGAAAACCTGGGAAGCGTTCACCAACTCACTCCCGGGGAGAGTCAATATCGTCGTGACGCGGAACCGCGATTACCGCGACCCCGGCTGCATCGTCGTCCACTCGCCGCAGGAAGCGGTGCACACGGTCCGCATGCAGGGCGGGACGAGCGCGGTGGTCATCGGCGGACGGGAGCTTGCCGAGGCGATGCTCGGGATGCCGGAAATGAAAACGGTCCATCTCACGAGGATTCATACGGTTTCCTGTCCTCGCGCAAGACGGGAGCACCTCACGTTCATGCCGAAATTCAACAACTGGGAACCCGTGAGGACCCGCCGATTCCCGGCCTCCAGGAGAAACAAGCACCCATATACGTTCATCACGCTCAAGCGCATCGTATGAGCGTGAGAAAAACCCCCGCCTTAATCGGCGGGTTCTTTTTTCTTTTTTCCTCCGGAGGAGGGTCCTCCTTTGGAGGACGGTTCGCTTCCCGGCGCAGTCCAGCTGGCGTAGTCGCAGTCGGGATAGCGGCTGCAGCCGTAGAATGTCCGCCCCTTGCGCGTCCGGCGGCGGAGTATCGTCCCTTCGCCGCACTTCGGGCACGGTCCGAAGCTGTTTGTCTCGTCGATGTAGGGCTTCGTGTTCCGGCAGGCGGGAAACCCGGTACAGGCGAGAAACTTGCCGAAGCGACTCGTCTTTATCACCATCGGCTTGCCGCACTTGTCGCAGACCTCGTCCGTCTGCTGCGGCTCGCCGACGACGTTCTGCTTCTGTACCTCTTCGTATTTACGTTCCAGGTTTTCCGAAAACGGCTCGTAAAACTCGTCGACGACGCGCCGCCAGTCGGATTTCCCTTCAGCGATGTTGTCCAGGTCTTCTTCCATATGCGCGGTAAAATCGATGTCCACGATGGTGGGGAAGTGCTCGGCGAGCACGGCGGTGACCAGTTCTCCCATCTCCGTGGGAGTGAAGCGGCGGTTTTCCTTCTCCACGTAGTTGCGCAACTCCAGCACCGATATGATGGACGCGTACGTGGAAGGTCTCCCGATACCGGCCGCCTCGAGCGCCTTTATCAGGCTCGCTTCATTATATCTCGGCGGCGGCTCCGTTTCATGCTCCTCGAGCATGGCACGTTGCAGCGTGAGCGGAGCGCCTTCCGCGACCGCGGGGAGTTCCTGCTCCTCGAACTTTTGTTTCCATACGCTCAGGTATCCGTCAAAGACGAGCGTCTTCCCCGATGCGCGCAACACATACGTGTTTTCTCCCTTCGCCTCCACGTCAATCCGCTTCTGCAGGAAGACCGCCTGCGGGAGCTGTGACGCGACGAAGCGAGCTCGTATCAGTTCGTACAGTTTCCGCTCCCGCGCCTCGAGCTTTGAGAGACCGGCCGTGAGCGAGGTGGGGCGTATCGCCTCGTGCGCCTCCTGCGCGAGCCGCGACTTTTTGGTAAAGACCCGCGGCTTCGGGAGCACGTAGCGTGCACCGAGATGTTTCGCGATCCAGGCCTGCGCCATCGTGAGCGCCTCGGCCGATAAGTTCACCGAGTCGGTGCGCATGTACGTGATGAGTCCGTGCTCGTAGAGGGACTGCGCGAGACGCATCGTCTGCCGCGAGGAAAAACGCAGCCGCTTGCTTGCCTCCTGCTGCAGCGTACTCGTGATAAAGGGAGGGAGGGGATTGCGGCGCACTTCCTTCTCCTCGACCAGTGCGACGGCGCACGACGCGCGTTCCAGGTCCTTCACGAACGCCTCGGCCTCCCGCTTGTCTTTGATACCGGGGGCGGGGAAGTCGGCGTCGCCGATTCTGACGAGCGATGCGGTAAAGCCGTCGAATGCTGCGCCGATGGTCCAGTATGCTTCTTTTTTGAAATCCCGTATCTCGTGCTCCCGGTCGACGATCATCTTCAGTGCGGCGGATTGCACCCTGCCGGCGGAGAGCTTCGGCGCCACCTTTTTCCACAGGAAGGGGGAGAGCTTGTATCCGACGAGGCGGTCCAGAACGCGGCGCGCCTGCTGCGCGTCAATGAGGTCCATATTGAGGTCCCGCGGATGCTGCAGGGCGTCGCTCACGGCGTTCTTCGTAATCTCATGAAACGCGATGCGCCGGGCATCGTCTCCGAGTTTCAGAACGTTCGCGAGGTGCCACGCGATCGCTTCTCCCTCCCGGTCTTCATCGGTGGCGAGGATGACGGCATCCGCCCCGGCAGCGGCTTTCTTCAGCGCCGACACGTTCTTCCGCGCTTTCGTCGGTATGACGTAGCGGGGCTCGTAGCGGTTTTCCACGTCCACGCCGAGGTCGCCTTTGGGCAAGTCGCGGACGTGTCCGTACGAGGAAACGACGTCGTACGAAGCAGGCAGGAATCCTTTGATGGTTCTTGCCTTCGTCGGGGATTCAACGATGATGACGTTTTTCATACGTTATGCACGCTTCACTACACACATCATGGGCTTTACGATATAATAAACACATAACATGGCAAGCGACAAGGGAAACGTATCTACCTTCCGCGCGTGTCTGCTGAAAGAGGTCGGCATCACCGTCGCCGTGCTCGTGCCGCTCATCGTCGGCTTCGCGTTCCTGCGGGCGCAGGTGGCGGCAGCATCCGAACGGATGATACGGGCGCAGCAGACCTTCGCCGACCAGACGAACGTCATCAACCGGCTCATCGTACTCCGCACGCAGTACGACAAGTTCGCCAGGTCGTACCTGAACGTCCTGCGCAACGTCATACCCGAGAAGGACAGTTTGATAAACGTGTCGCAGGAGTTCCAGGCGCTTGCCGAAAACGACAACCTGAAGTTCGGATTCTCGTTCCGCGGGGAAGACCCCGCCTCGCCGGCGGCGCCCGGCGCGATACATTTCTCCGTCAATATCTCGGGCAAGACGCTCAACGACATTACGACGTACATCAAGAATGTCAAGGGCTTCCACTACCTCACGACACTCGACAGCGTGCACATCAGCCGCACCGACACGGAGGTTGACTGCATCATCATCGGCCGCGTCTACTATCACAACCCGGAGAATACATAACCCGCTTCTATGATACAGAACAACAACCACACCACGTCCCGACAATTCATCTTTATGCTGCTCGCCGGATTTTTCCTCGTGTCACTTATCGCATTCGTCATTACGAACTTCATCTTCCTCGCCGCCCATCTCAACAAGGCGTTCGGGTTCGAGCCGCAGCCGAGCCCGCAAACGGTTCAGTTCGACAAAGCGGGCTTTGAAGCGCTGGGACTTACGAAATAACCCATGAACACGCGAGCTAGACAAAAAGCGACAGAACTCCGACGAGAACAACAATTAAGCTACCACGAGATAGCAAAAAGATTACAGGTACCTAAAAGTACCTTAAGCTACTGGCTGCGAGATTTGCCTCTCAGTGATGAGAAAATTTTAGAGTTGAGGAGAAAGGGCTGGCAAAAAGGAGAAGTCAAGAGAGAAAGATTCCGTAACACCATGAGAAAAAAGCTCCGTTTCTTTATCAAATGGCTCGAAATATACCTCGATATTCCCAAGAGTGACGTAAAAATTCAGCTCCATCTCTACGAAACCATGGACATTGAAACCGAGACCGAATTCTGGCAGAATCTACTGGGAGTCGAAATGTCGCAATTTTACAAAACCCAAGTGAGAAAGCTACGGGAGGGAAGCTTCTCATATAAAGAATCGTTTCGTCACGGAACATGTCAAGTAATCTATTACAGTGGAGATAAAAAAGCGAGACTAGTAGCGGCAATGAAAGCATTCGTGGACTCATTTATAAACTGAAAGAATAGGCGCGTATAGCTCAGTGGCAGAGCACTCCGCTGATAACGGAGAGGTCCTTGGTTCGATCCCAAGTACGCGCACCAAAAAACAAAAGAAAAGAAAAATCGCAGTGTCCCGCCGACGGCGGGTTTTTCATTTTTAATATTTTTTTACGCTTCACGCGTTTTTTGCTCTTGAGAAAAAGTTATCCACTGTTTTGCGTGCACACGTTTGTTATAATGAAAGAGAAGAAATACAGTAACGAAAAACTCTTCCGCATCGTACGCGGATAAGTTGCAAAGGTCGTTCACTTATACATACATAACAGACATAACCATGGCAGCACGAAAGAGGAGCACTGCGCGCAAGAGCAGCAGCACACGCAAGAGCAGTGCACGCAAGTCGCCGGCACGACGCAAGTCGTCCTCGCGGCGCAAGACAACCGCCCGCAAGAGTCCTTCACGCTCGCGAAGCAAGAGCAGAAAGAGATAAGCGACGAGCGGTCACACTAACACCGCGAAACCCCGCCCCGGAATTGATTCCAGCGGGGTTTTGTGTTCATAATGAAGTACGCCACATTTGTCCCGAAAATCTTCGCGAGGAGCATCCGAGCGGCTAGATTTTCGAGGATCCCGTTTGTCTGTCACAATGCATCAAAAGGGCCAGTAGTTCAGTGGTAGAACGCTACTTTTGCAAAGTAGAGGTCGCGGGTCCGATTCCCGCCTGGTCCACCGTGGTATAATGAACGTATGACCTACCTCATCATCCTTGCTGCAGGATTCGGCGGGGGAGTGGTGCGCGGACTCGTCGGTTTCATCAAGCACCAGTTCTCATACAAAGACGTCGGCTTCAAGTGGCTGTACTTTCTCGGGATGATGTCGCTCTCCGGCCTCATCGGACTCACGACCACGCTCGCCGTGAATGAGCTCGGTCTCTCGCTCCTCGGCATCGGGTACATCACGCCGCCGCTCGCGCTCATCATCGGCTACGCCGGCGGCGACTTCCTGGAAAACGTGTACAAAATCATCGCCAAGCAGCTGTCTTCGTAACGCAACTCCCGTTGACAAAGGGAGGGATAAGGGGTATAGTATGCAAACGGTAAGAGAACCGACGCGGTTCTCCTGTAATTTCACAATTTCACAAGACAAGGAGGAGACAAATGTTCCAGATAACGTTCCACGGAACGGTTGACGAACTCAAATGGAGAGTGGGAACCATCGTATTGTTTTCCCTCCTCATTGGCGTAACATTCGGAGTCGCGACATACGCCCTGAAGGTCCAGAACGCAGAGAGGACTGGTTTCGAGTTCGCGATCGACGAGCGGAAAGAAGAGTTCGCGATAACCGCAGATGCCATGGCAATCGTTCAGAGTAGGACCCCGTTCTATCTCCGGAGCGAAAGGATGAAAGTCGGCATACCGGCCGAACAACTCACGTACCGAGACGCCGGGGGGAAAGAGAAGGAAGTGTACTTCTTATCTCTCCCGCTCTACTCCGCAACGTGGTATGTCGACGGCAGGGGCACGGCAAAAGTTTCGCTCAACTTTCCGAAGGACAAGAACGGAACCGCCGTTATTCGGAAAAGCCCTCGGGGACGCGGTGCGGCAGGTGCGGCGGCGACGATGGTAGGCATCTTCGCGGCAGCGGGGTTCTTCTTCCTCGCGGGTAAATTCTACAATCTCAAACCATACGACGCTGAACCCGAATGGTAGACATCTTCGCGGCGAGGAACCACTCCCAGGCCGCCCCGCAGGGGAGAGCATGAGCGGCAGGGAAGCGGCACTGCCGCCGGATACATATCCGGCGGCTTTTTGCTCTCTGCCCGGTTCAGTTCTACAATAATATGGCATGAAAGAGGCGCTTAATTTCAAGATAACGGGCGGACGGAAACTCTCCGGCGACATCACGGTCAATACGGCGAAGAACTCGGCCGTCGCCCTCCTCGCCGCCTCGCTCCTCAACCGCGGCACGACGACGCTGCGGCGCGTACCGAGGATAGAAGAAGTGTTCCGCATCATCGAGGTGCTGGAGAGTATCGGCGTCCGCGTCGAGTGGGAAGGGGAACACGAACTCCGCATCACGCCGCCGGACAAGTTCGCGACGGAGCACATCGACCGGGAAGCGGCGACGAAAACGCGGAGCGTCATCCTGCTTATCGGTCCGCTCATCCACGCGCTCAAGAATTTCAGCATTCCGCAGGCCGGCGGGTGCAAACTCGGCAGCCGCACCGTCCGTCCGCACTTCTACGCCCTGGAGCGCTTCGGCGTGAAAATCAAGACGCGCGCGGAAACCTACGAGGTAAGCGTCGGTAAACCGAAGTCGGGAGAGAAAATCGTCCTCTATGAATCAGGCGACACGGTGACGGAAAACGCGCTGATGGCGGCGGCGGGCTTGCCGCGCAAGACGGTCATCAAGCTCGCCTCGGCGAACTACCAGGTCCAGGACCTCTGCCGTTTCCTCGAGAAGCTGGGCGTGAAGCTCGACGGCATCGGCACGACAACGCTTTCCGTGGAGGGAAGAGCGGACATCAACGAACCCGTATCGTTCAGCTTGAGCGAAGACCCCATCGAAGCGATGCTTTTCTTGAGCATCGCCGCGACGACGAACTCGTCGTTCACCATCAAAGGCGCGCCGCTCGAGTTCCTGGAGCTGGAACTCCTGAAACTTGAGAAGATGGGGATGAAGTTCAAGGTGGGGAAGGAGTATCTCTCGGAAAACGGCTTCACACGGCTCGCGGACATCAAGACGCTACCCTCCCGCCTCAAGGCGCTCGAAGAGAAGATATACGCGCGCCCCTTCCCGGGGCTCAACATCGACAATCTGCCTTTTTTCGTCCCCGTCGCGACGCAAGCCGCGGGGCAGACGCTGATACACGACTGGGTGTACGAAAACCGCGCCATCTATTATACGGAGCTGACGAAACTCGGCGCCAACGTCATCATCGCAGACCCGCATCGCGTCATCGTGACCGGCCCGACGCCGCTCCGCGCCACTGAAGTCATCTGCCCGCCGGCGCTCCGTCCGGCGGCAATCATCCTCATCGCCATGCTTGCGGCGCCCGGGACGTCCGTGCTGCGGAACGTGTATTCCATCAATCGGGGGTATGAAGACCTCGCCGCTCGTCTCCGGACGCTCGGCGCGGAGATAGAAACATGGGCATAGCGCTCTGGATTATCATCGGTATAGCCTCGCTCGCGGTCCTCGTCAAGGCCGCCGATTATTTCATCGAGGGCGCCGAGGCGCTCGGGGCGCATTTCCGGGTCAGGCCGTTCGTGCTCGGCGTCTTCCTGCTCGGCCTCGGCACCTCGCTCCCGGAGCTGATTCTCGGGACGCTCGCCGCCGCCGAGAACGCCACCGAGCTCGTCGTCGGCAACGTACTCGGCGCGAACACGGCGAACATGCTCCTCCTCCTGGGCGTGTCCGCGCTCATCGCGGGACCGGCGAAGATAAACTTCAACGTGCTCGAATTTGACCTGCCGCTCTTCGTCGTGAGCGCGTTCCTCCTCGCCGTCACCATCTGGGACGGGAAGTTCACCGCGCTCGAGGGGATGTTCCTCCTCGCCGTGTTCGTCCTGTACGTGGCGTACACCTTCGCCGCGCGGCGCAAAGAACAGCGACTCATCCCGCGGGAGATACGCGAACTCCCGCGCGACGCCGTCACGTGGCGCGACATCCTGAAGCTCGTCATAAGCCCTGTCGCCATTTACTTCAGCGCGCGCTATACGATAGAGGCGGTCCTCGTCGTGTCGCACGCGCTCTCCATCGGCGCGGACATCATCGCCGCGACCGCCGTCTCGCTCGGCACGACGCTGCCCGAGTTCGCGGTAAGCTACGCTGCCGTCCGGCGCGGGAAAATCGACGAGATGCTCGGCAACATCATCGGCTCAAACATCTTCAATGCCCTCGTCGTGATGAGCATTCCGTCGCTCATCCGCACGCTCGTCGTTCCCGCCGAGATGACCAGCACCGCGCTGCCTCTCATGATCGTCGCGACCGCCGTGGCGTTCATCGTGATTCGCGACAAGAAAATCACCAAGTGGGAGGGAACGGTGCTCATCGTTCTCTACCTGGCGTTTCTCGGGACGCTCTGGAACGTGTTTTAAATGTACACCGTTGCCACAGCCGAATACGAGGGGCCACTGCAGAAGCTCCTCGAACTGATACAGAAGCGGGAGCTTGCAATAAACCGCATATCGCTCGCGGCGGTCACCGCCGGCTTCCTGGAATACGTCGCGAAGCTGGGTACCGGGAGCCCGAGCCGCGAGCATGCGGAGTTTCTGAACGTCGCCTCGAAGCTTATCCTCATCAAATCTCGCGCGCTTCTGCCGCAGCTCGAGCTCACCGCGGAGGAAGAGGAAGACATCACGTCGCTCGAACACCAGCTGCAAACGCTCACGTACGTGCACGAGCGGGGGAAAGACGTGAATCGCGCCTGGAGCGCGCCCGGCGCGCTTGCCGTGCGGGAGTTTATGTTCGGCGTCCGGCGCTTCTTCGTCCCGCCCGCCGCGACACCCGCCGTGCTTGCGGAACAGGCCGCGCGGTTTTCGCCGCCCCCTCCGGCGGCACAAGCGCCGTACCGGAAGCGGGCGTACGCGAATCTGGAAACCGTGATGAGCCGCCTCCTGTCCCGGCTCGGAGAACAGAAGCTCAAGTTGTCAGACGTGCACGGGGAGAGTAGGGAAGAGAAGGTAGCGTTCTTCCTCGCGGTCCTGCACCTCTTCCGGAAACTCAAGATATCCGCCCGCCAGACGCAGGCGTTCTCGGACATCGTCATCGCCGCGCGGCGTTGAGAACCGGCGGGAATTCGGCTATGATGAGGTGAGTATGCGCGACCTTGCCCGACTCGAAGCACTGCTCTTTCAGTACGGCGAACCGCTCCCGTACGAGGATGTCGCACGCCTGCTCGGCCTGGATGAAACGGCGGCAACCCGCCTCCTTGACGCCTATGAAACGGCACTCCGGGACGATGCGCGAGGACTCTGTCTCCTCCGGAGCGACAGCGCCTGCCAGCTCGCGACCAAGCCGGAAACCGCGCCGCTCACGGAACAGCTCGCGCAGGAAAACTTCGGGACGGAGCTGACGCCCGCCGTCTTGGAAGTCGTCACCATCGCCGCATACCTCGGTCCCGTATCTCGTGCTATGATAGACGAGATACGCGGCGTCAACTCCTCGCTCGCCGTGCGGAACGCGTACCTGCGGGGACTCCTCGAGAAGAAGAAAGAGAAAAACGCGTACGTCTATGCGGTCAGTCCCGAGTTCCTGAGACACCTGGGCATCGGGAGCCGGGAAGACCTGCCGGACTACCGCGCGCACCGCGAGAAATTGGAAACGCTCATAACGGGAAACAAATAAATGTTGCTTCGTTCACAAGTCATACTCTTCGCCGCGGCGCTTGTCGTTTCGCTCTTCGTTACGAAAACGGGGAGCGAGTCCGCGGCGCCGGAACCCCGGGCGGAAGAGCAGGTGACGAGCACCGTGACGGGGCAGAGTGCGGAACTCTCGTTCCCGACGGTACTCCCGGCGAGGCGCTGGAACGTGCCGGACCCCGAGCTCTCGGCGCAGGCGGCGATTGTCCATTCTCTGGACGACGATATGCCGCTCTACCACAAAAACCTGAAAGAACCCCGGCCGCTCGCCTCGCTGACGAAGCTCCTAACCGCCGTCGCCGTGGAAGAAGATATCGGCGTAGGGAAGCATATACCCATCACGCAGGAAGCCGTGGCGACGGAGGGCGTGGCGGGAGACCTGGTGAGCGGGGAATCGTACCTGGCGAAAGACCTGCTCTCCGTCATGCTTCTCACGTCCTCCAACGACGCCGCAGCGGCGTTTGAGGAATACGCCGGCGGGACGGAGCGGTTCGCGGCACTCCTGAACGAAAAGGCGGTGCAGCTGGGGCTTGCCGATACGGTCGTCTATGACGGGTCGGGCCTGAACGACGCGAACACCGGCACCGCGCAGGATATGCTGCAGCTTGCGGAATACATCCTCAAAAACCGCGCCGGCATCATCTACGGCACCCAATCGCCGAAGCTCACCGTGGAGCCCTTGAACAGCGCCGCCGCGAAGCACGTCTACAATATCGACCCGCTCGTGGAAACGCCCGGCTTCCTCGGCGGCAAAACGGGCACGTCCCCGCAGGCGGGCGAGAATCTGGTTGCGCTCTTTACCAAAGAAAACCGACGGCTCCTCATCGTGCTCCTGGGTTCGCGGAACCGCGAAGCCGACACCGAAACGCTCCTCGACTGGGTCGGGAGGGCGTACGAATTCCCCGCGGGAGGGAAGTAACCGACGCGCATGGCACTTTTTGAAGCAGTACGGATACTCATCATCTTCGCGCTCTCGTTCGTCGCGGCGCTCATCGCGACGCCGTTCGTCCACCGTTTCCTCGAGAAATACAACATCCGGAAACGGAACATCAAGAGCGCCGCAGAAGCGCCGGTCTTCAACAAATTCCACCAGGAAAAGGCGCAGACGCTCACGATGGGCGGCATCATCATCTGGGGAACGGTACTTGTCCTCGCATTCGTTTTCTTCGTGCTTTCCAAGACCATCGACGGGTTCTTCAACTATTTCAACTTCGTCAATCGCGCCGAGACGTACCTGCCGCTCGCGGCGCTCCTCTTCGCCGCCGCGCTCGGGATGGTGGACGACATATTCGGCATCCTCGGCAGGGGGCCGAAGGGGGGAGGCCTTTCTATGAAACGCCGCCTCCTCATCTACACGGTCATCGCGTTCGTCGGCGCCTGGTGGTTCTACGTCAAGCTCGGCTTCACGACCCTGTACGTCCCGTTCGTCGGCTCCATCGACATGGGCGTCTGGTACATCCCGTTTTTCATATTCGTCCTGGTTGCCACGGCGTTTTCAACGAACGAGACGGACGGCTTGGACGGTCTCGCGGGCGGTGTGCTGCTTTTCCCCTTCAGCGCGCTCGCCGTCGTCGCCTTCGTACTCGGCCGCTTTGACCTCTCGGCGTTCATTGCCGCCATCCTCGGGGCGCTCCTCGCGTTCCTGTGGTTCAACATCTATCCCGCGCGGTTCTTCATGGGAGACACCGGCTCGATGTCGCTCGGCATCACGCTCGGCGTCATCGCGATGCTCACGAACACCGCGCTCTTCCTGCCGTTTTTCGGCTCCATACTCATCGTGGAATCGCTCTCGGTCATCGTGCAGGCAATCAGCAAGAAGGTGCGGAAGAAAAAAATATTTCATTCCACGCCGATACACCACCACTTCCAGGCGCTCGGCTGGCCCGAGAGCCAGATTACCATGCGGTTTTGGATCATCTCCGCGATGACGACAGCCCTCGGCCTCGTGCTGTTTTTCCTCGCCCGGTTCGCGTAACGCTTCGTCCATGACTCCCGATAGTGTTAGTCCCTCCTATCGGGCTACGGTACTAACGAAAGGGTAATGT
>CAYYYM010000007.1:17826-30460 GCA_964476325.1 uncultured Candidatus Saccharibacteria bacterium
TCATAAAAGAACAAGCACGGGCGTGCAAGCACGCCCTAACACTATCGGGATGAAATCCCGATAGTGTTAGTCCCTCCTATCGGGCTACGGTACTAACGAAAGGGTAATGTCAATGTCAAAGGACAGTATCATAAAAGAACAAGCACGGGCGTGCAAGCACGCCCTAACACTATCGGGATGAAAAAGGCGCGCCGCTCCGCAAAAACTCCAAAGCCGAGAACGAATCCCGACTATGCGTTCATTATCGTCGTCGGACTCCTCACCATATTCGGCCTCGTGATGTTGACGAGCGCATCGTCCGACCTCGCGAAGGCGAAGTTCGGGGACAGCTACCACTACCTGCGGCATCAGCTCCTCTACGGGCTCTCCTTCGGTATCGCGGGATTCCTCGCCTGCTCGTTCATATACTACGGCCGCCTGCGGAAGTGGGCGCCGCTCTTCCTCGCGCTCACGGTCGCGGCGCTCCTCATCGTCTTCAGTCCCTTCGGCGTCACCGCCAAGGGAGCCGCGCGGTGGATCGACGTCGGCGTCGGCTCGTTCCAGCCGGCGGAGTTCGCGAAGCTCTCCTTCATCCTCTATATCGCCGCATGGCTCGGCAAAAACAGCAGCTCGCGCACGAAGACGTTCATCGAGGGACTTCTGCCGTTCATCCTCATTACGGGCGTAGTGAGCTTCCTCATCTTCATACAGCCGGCGACCACCACGGCCGTCATCATTCTCGCCGGCGCGCTCGCGACATATTTCGCGGCGGGGGCGCGCATGAGTTTCGTGCCCATCACGCTTGTCCTCGGCATCGCCGCCGTCGCGCTCCTCATCTACGTCACGCCGTACCGGCTCGAGCGCGTGACCACGTTCCTGAACCCGGCCGCCAACACGCTTGACGAGTCATACCAGCAAACCCAGGCGAAACAAGCACTCGGTTCGGGCGGCGTGACGGGCGTTGGGTACGGCCAGTCGACGACGAAACTCAACTATCTCCCCGAGCCGGTGGGGGACTCCATCTTCGCCGTCATCGGCGAGGAGCTCGGGTTCGTCGGCACGTCGCTCGTCGTCCTCGCGTTTCTCACGCTCATCTTCCGCGGGCTCGCCATCGCCCGGAGCGCACCGGACGCGTTCGGCAAGGCGGTCACCGTCGGCTTCACGACCATCATCGGATTTCAGGCGTTCATCCACATGGCGGCGATTTCGGGGCTCATACCGCTCACCGGAGTTCCGCTGCCGTTCGTGAGCTTCGGCGGCACCGCGCTTGCTACTTTCCTCACCATGAGTGGTATCATAGTAAACGTGTCAAAATATCGGAGGAAATAACCATGTTCGATTCCCGAAATCAATCAGTACTGATTGATTTCGGGAATCGAACAGAACCGCAAAATGATATCGGATATTTTAAAAAAGGAAGAGCGCCGGCAGGAAGAGACGCTGAACCTGATTGCATCAGAAAACTACGCGTCGCGCGCGGTGCGCGCCGCGCTCGGTTCCGTCTTCGTGAACAAATACGCGGAAGGGTACCCGCACGCGCGCTACTACGCCGGCAACCGCTACGCCGACGAACTGGAGGAATACGTGCAGCGCGCCGCCCGGTCGCTCTTCCAGCTTGATGAAACGTGGCACGTGAACGTCCAGCCGTACTCCGGCTCTCCGGCGAATCTCGCCGTCTATCACGCCCTCGTGCCGCCGGGCGGCGCCATCATGGGCATGGCGCTCTCCATGGGCGGCCACCTGACGCACGGGCACAAGGTGAGTATGTCGGGCAAGCTGTGGCGCCAGGTTCCCTACGGCGTGGACAAAAACACGGGGCGGATCGACATGGCGGCGGTCCGCGAAATCGCGGAGCGGGAACGACCGAACCTCATCGTCGCGGGATACACCGCATATTCGCGCGTCGTCGATTTCTCCGGTTTCCGCCAGCTGGCGAACGACGTCGGCGCGCTCCTGATGGTGGATATGTCGCACATCGCGGGCCTCGTGGCGGGCGGCGTATATCCCTCACCCTTCGCGTTCGCCGACGTGGTGACGTCGACGACGCATAAGACGCTCCGGGGACCCCGCTCGGCAATCATCTTCGCAAGAGACAAATACGCGGAAGTGCTCGACAAAGCGGTCTTCCCCGGCCTCCAGGGCGGTCCGCACTTGAACCAGATTGCCGCCGTCGGCGTGGCGCTCGAAGAAGCCGCAACATCCGCGTTTAAGGACTACGCCGCGCGCATCGTGCGAAACGCATCCGCCCTGTCGGAACACCTGCGGAAAGCGGGCTGGAGCATCGTGTCGGGCGGCACCGATACGCATCTCTTCCTCGTCGACACATACGCGCGGGGACTCACGGGAAAGGCGGCTGAAGACGCACTTGAGGGAGCACACGTCACGGTGAACAAAAACGCCATCCCGTTCGATGCGCGGAATCCGCGGGACCCATCGGGCATCCGCATCGGCACGGCGGCCGCAACGACACGAGGCATGAAAGAACCCGAGATGGAAACCGTCGCGGAGCTCGTGGACACGGCGCTCACGGGGTCGGAGTCGCCGGAGACGGTGAAAAGCAAAGTGCTGAATCTCTGCAAATACTTTCCCGTCTATCCTTCTTCGGGAAAATGAAGATTGACGGCCATGCCATACGCGACGCGGTGCTCGAGGCGCTGAAGCGGCGGGAGAAACCGGGAACGTCGATTGTCGCACTCCTCCCGCGGGGAAAACCCGAATCGTTCGGATTCGTGAAGCAAAAGAAAACGGTTGCCGAAACGCTCGGCATCCCGTTCCGCATCGAGTATCTGGAAGCGGAGGACACGACGCGCACGGTTGCGGGAAAGCTTGATGCGCTGGGGCGCGACGCCTCATGCGGCGGCGTCATCGTCCAGCTGCCGCTCCCGGAACGATTCGACGTCGCCGAGGTTCTGAAACACATTCCGGAGGACAAGGACATTGATGCACTGGGACATTCGCCGCGCGCCATACCGCCCGCCGCGGCGGTCGTGGAGCGCATACTCGCCCTGAACGCGCGGATGATTCCCACGCTGCACCTTGCCGTCGTCGGCAGGGGACTCCTGGTAGGGAAGCCGGTTGCCGAGCGGCTAAAAAACAGAGTTAGAACGTTTACGCTCCTTGATAAAGGGGATGATTGGGGGACATTGAAGAATGCCGATGTCGTCGTCCTCGGCACCGGCGTTCCGCGTCTCGTGCATCCGGATATACTCAAAAGGGGAGCGGGGGTGATTGATTTCGGGTACGGGAGAGACGAGAGCGGCAATGTCTCGGGCGATTTGGATACGCGGGACGAAAAGGCGCTCCGCCGCCTCTCGTTTTGGACGCCGACTCCCGGCGGCACCGGTCCCGTCCTCGTCGCCGAACTTTTCAATAACTTTTACATACTCAACGGCAAATATTGACAAACAGACACAAAAGTGCCATATTACAACCCGGCCTTTCTCGCAGAGAGAAGCAGGGAGAAAGGGAGTCATTTTACAAATGAGAGGAGGATGATATGCCCGTCACGGAAAGCAAGGGTGCCAACGGAACGTCGGAAGCCGTAAGAGAGGAAACACAGATACAAACACATTCCTGGAAAGTCAACGGGCCGTCGGCACGGAAGCTTTTCAGAGCGCTTCGATTGCGGAGAAAACTCCAGCCAGTACACATCGCCATATTTCTTGGTACTGGAAACGCGTCGGCGATGGATGTCACCGTGCTCGTCGAGGGCATCACCGCCGATATCGGGAACCCCAAAGCGGAATGGATAGTCACATTCCGCGACCCGAACGAGGTGTGGGACAAGGAGGGGGAGTTCAAAGCGCATCTCTCCACATACATCCCGGGAAACTCGCTCTTCACAGAAAGAACGCACGGCTATTTGGAGGAATAGCCGCCGTTCCGACAAAAACAAAAAAGGACCCGGATATCCGGGTCTTTTTTCTGATATAATACAACGCATGAGCATGAGACGAATCCTTCTCACGGCCGGCGGCACGGGCGGACATGTATACCCGACGCTCGCCGTCGCGGAAGAGCTGCAGCGCATCGGGCGGGACGATGTCGCGCTGTACTTCATGGGACCGGCATCTCCCTTCGAGCATGAATTCCGGGACCGGGACATCCCCGTGAGACGCGTCGCGGGGGCGAAACTGCGACGCTACTTCTCGCTCTGGAACTTTATCGACGTACCGAAATTCATCTGGAGCTTCCTGCAGGCGCTCGCGAAGGTGTACGTCGTGATGCCCGACGTCGTCTTCTCGAAGGGCGGCCCCGGGACGCTTCCCGTCATCCTCGCCGCGCGCTGGTACCGCATACCGGTCGTGCTCCACGAGAGCGACTCCGTCCCGAGCTTGAACACACGCCTCGCCGCACGCTTCTCGGAGGTAATCTGCCTGTCGTTCGAGAGCACGGGCGATTATTTCAGGAAACGGCACACGCTCGTAACCGGCAATCCGATACGGCGGGAACTCCTCGAGCACGTCCCGACGAAAGCACAGGCGGCGGCGCATTTCAAACTCGACGCGGGCGTGCCGACGCTCCTTGTCATGGGCGGTTCCCAAGGGGCGCTTCCCATCAACAACTTCGTCGCGAACAATCTCGCCGCGCTCCTTGAAACCGTCCAGCTCATCCACCAGGCGGGGGAGCGGAACCGGACACAGACGGAGATTGAAACGGGCGCCGTCCTGCGGAAACATCCGGAGCTGAAAGAACGGTATCGGCTCTACGGCTCGCTCGACGTCCTGGACCTCAAGCATGCCTTCACGCTCGCAGACATCGTGCTGTCGCGTGCCGGTGCCGGCATCTTCGAAACTGCCGCGTTCGGCAAGCCGTCCATCCTCATACCGCTCGAGAGCGCGGCGAACAATCACCAGAAGATGAACGCCTACCAATACGCCGGCGGGGGAACAAGGGCGGTCGTCGTAGAGGAAACGAATTTTTCTTCGTTCAACATCGTGCACGCCCAGATTCGGAATCTGCTGGAAAGTGCCGAAAAACGCGCGGCGATGGGCGAGGCCGCGAAACAATTCGCCAAGCCGGACGCCGCGCGCCGCGTCGCCGAGGAAGTTATGAAACGGTTAGCGTAGGAGGGAAGCGGCACTGCCGCGCGCCACGCCATGCGCCGCGGCAAAACCGGCGTTCGTCTCCAGGACGTACTGCGCCGGCGCCGCCGGAGAAAACGTGCGGGGGAACGACGCGGGAACCATGTCCGCCGTCACGTCGACGACTCGCCAGTCCCCGTCGAGCCAGATGACATCGATGGGAAAGTGCATGTCCTTCATCCAAAAGGACGGGAAACCGGGACGGGAATACCAGAAAAGCATTCCTTCGTCCTCGCCGAGCGTTTTTCGCCCCGAAAGCCCCTGCACCTTCTGCGAAATGGTCCGCGCAACCTCGACATCGAGTGTCGTGCCGCCGAGCTCGAGCTTCAAGCGCTCCGCGTCCCGCCCATGCCTGCCGAGAAAGAGGACAACGGCGAAGAGGAGCGCGAGCGCGAGGAAAATACCGGAAACGGCGAGTAGTTTTGCATACATACCGGCATTGTACCATAATAAAAGGATATGATGGGAGGCGAGAAAAAGCCCGTGAGAGTCCGCTTTGCCCCCTCTCCAACGGGCCCGTTCTCCGTCGGCAACGCCCGGACGGCGCTCTTTAACTGGCTATATGCCCGCCATATGGGCGGCGCGTTTCTCCTGCGCATCGAAGATACCGATAAGGAGCGGTCAAAGCCCGAATACGAGACGCAGATACGGGACGGTCTTGCGTGGCTCGGGCTCACACCCGATGAGGAACCGGTCCGCCAGAGCGAGCGCACCGCTCACTACGCCGCCGCCGCCGAGCGTCTCCTCGGGGAAGAAAAGGCGTACTACTGCTTCTGCACACCCGAAGAACTGGAGACGGAGCGTCAGGCGCAGCTGAGCCAGGGATTTCCGCCCGTCTACGGCGGCACGTGCCGGAACATCCCGCCCGCCGAAGCGAAACGGCGCGCGAAGACGGAACGGCACGTCATCCGCTTCAGGACTCCCGCCGACCGGGAAGTCACCTTCCACGACCTCGTCCGGGGAACCGTTTCGTTCAACACCGCGACGATAGGGGATTTCGTCATCGCGAAGGACGAACAGACGCCGCTCTACAACTTTGCCGTTGTCGTCGACGACGCCGATATGGACATTACGCACGTCGTGCGCGGAGAGGACCATCTGTCCAACACGCCGCGCCAGCTGCTGCTTCAGGAGGCGCTCGGCCTCGATACGCCCGTCTATGCGCACCTGCCGCTCATCCTCGGCCCCGACCGGCAGAAACTTTCCAAGCGGCACGCCGAGGGTTCACTCCTCGCATATCGGGAACGGGGATACCTCGCGGACGCGCTCGTTAATTTCCTGGCACTCCTCGGCTGGCATCCCGAGGGCGACGAGGAAGTACTGACGCGAGACGAGTTGATAGACCGGTTCGACTTGAAAAAAGTGCAGAAGGGGGGTGCCGTCTTCAGCGAGGAGAAACTGAACTGGCTCAACGCTCATTATCTGAAAACGATGGACGCCGCCGCGCTTGCGGCGGAAATCGCCGCCTTCGCGCCGAAGACGTGGCTCAAGGACAAGGCACTCTTTGCACGGGCGGTCGAAATCGAGCGCGAACGGCTCAAAACGCTTGCCGATTTCAAGAAACTCGGGGACCTCTTCTTCAAACTCCCCGATTATCCGCCGGAAATGCTCATCTGGGACGAGGAAGCTGAACAGTCGAAGGCGAATCTGAAGAAAATCTACGAGGCGCTGCAGCAGAAGCAGTTCCTCGATGCGCCGGAGCTGCAGCGGATACTTGAGTCGCTCACGGCGAACGGAAAGGGCTCGGTATACTGGCCGTTCCGGGTCGCGGTGTCAGGAAAGCGGAATTCCCCGCACGGCATCGACATCGCGGCGGCGCTCGGCAGGGAAGAAACCCTGCGGCGTTTGGAAATCGCACTCGATAAGCTGGGAATAGAACACAATGCGTGACGCCGTTCCCACACGTGCCATCGCCGCGCTGTCAGCGGGCATCATCTGCATCGCGGCACCGGGAATCATGCACGCCGCGCCAACCGACCTCGCGGAACACGAAGTGAGCGACTTGCAAGGGCTCATCGTGGAGAAGCAAACCGAGCTGCAGGCGCTCCAAAGACAACGGGAGGAGCTGGAGGCGAAACTCGCGAAAACCGGTGAGAAGAAAGCGTCCCTGCAGAACGAGCTCGACACTATCACGTACCGCATCCGGGACCTGGAAAACTCCATATACCGGAATACGCTCATCATCGAGAAGCTCGGCCTCGAAATCACGTCGCTCGAAGAAGAAATGAAGCACATCGACGAAACCGTGCGGGGTGCGAAGGATTCCGTCGCGCGGCTCCTCGTGGAACTCCAGCAGACGAACGGCGAGTCGCTCCTCACCATCCTCCTCAAGCATCGCACGCTCTCGGAGAGCGCCTCGGCGATCCAGTCCGTGGTCACGCTGGCAAGCAATCTCTCCACGCAGGCGCGTGAGCTCAATGAGCTTCAGGAAAGTCTGAAGCAGAAACAGAAGAGCGTCGCGCAGAAAAAAGTGGAAACCGAGGTAGAGCAGAGCGCGCTCATCAACCGGCAGTCGCTGGTGGAAGACGCGAAAAGCGAAAAGGAGGTGCTGCTTGCTCAAACGCAAAACGAAGAAGAACAGTATCAGGAAAAGATACAAAAGCTGCAAAACGAGCAGGACGAAATCAGCGGCGTCATGACGGCCATCGAGAAGCGGCTGCGGGAAACAATCGACGCGTCGCTCCTGCCGGTCCCGCGCCCGGGCATCCTCGCCGTACCGGTGAAGGACACGTGCGTGACGCAGGAGTACGGCAGCACCGATTTCGCGCAGCAGGCATACCGGACGAGTTTCCACACGGGTCTGGACCTGCGCGCGCCGACAGGGGAGCCCGTCTACGCCGCGCTTGACGGATTCGTCGCCGCCGTTGACGACAACGACCGGGGCGCGAGCAGATGGCAGCGATACCAGTACGGGAAATACATCATCATCCAGCACGAAAACAACCTGAGCACGCTCTATGCCCACCTCTCCCGAACCGCGGTGGGGGAGGGGCAGGCGGTTAAAAAGGGCGACCTCATCGGATATGCCGGAAATACAGGATATACCTTCGGAGCCCATCTGCACTTCGGCGTCTATGCCACGCCGGTCATGGGCTGGCAGGAACGAACCAACGCGGGCACCGCGCGGGACCTCGGCGGCCTGATACGCATACCGCCGGCCGCAGGACTCGTGCCCGTCGGCGCGACACTTGACCCGTCCGATTACCTGTACCCGTTATCAAGCTGCTATGATTGAAGACATCATACAACGCATCGCCCACATCGCGAATCTCACGGTCGGAGAACTCTTCAGGGAACTCGTGCACATATTGAAAACCTTGTGGAGCTTCATCGTGGAGATAGCGCAGAACATCGCCGGGAAATTATAGTTACGCATTCGGCCAAGGGAGGGAACAGAAGAGGCTTTATCATAGGATGTGTCGGGAATCATATATTCTGCGACATATAGCATATTGCTCCCCTATATAATAAATAAGCCCCGCTCTATGGCGGGACGGGCACGCGCGAGATTTTTACGGTATAATGGGGACATTCTCGTACGCCCCTATGCAGGAATACAAAGACATCGACGACTTCAAAGAAAAGGCGGGATACGACATAGACGGCGTATGGCTCCCCCGCGTGACGAAAATCGTGAGCATCAAGGCGAAGCCGGCGCTCAACTATTTCTACGCCGGGCTCAAAAACTACGCCGAGGGCGAACGCATCAAGAAAATCTCTGCCGACGAAGGGACGCGCCTGCACGAGGCGGTTCAGGCGATTCTCGTCGGCGACTCCCCCGCCATCGATGACGACATCGCACCCTCCGTCGCGGCGTTCCGGCGCTTCTTCGAAAAGCGGCCGTTCGAAGTCGACCCTGACTATATCGAGTACCGCATCGTGAACCGCACCCACCGCTTCGCGGGGACCATCGACGCGCTCGCGATGATAGACGGCAAAATGGGCGTCCTGGACATCAAGACGTCCCAGTCCATCTACCGCGACTACAACCTCCAGACCTCCGCGTACCTCGCGACCCTCGGCGCAGAACTGCCGGAACTGCAAACCCGGTGGATTTTACGCATCGACCAGGCGCGCGTCTGCACGCGGTGCGGTGCGAAGCTTCGGAACAAGGGAGGGCGCGAGAAGATAAAGGTGGACTGGGGCAACGCCTTTATGCGCGTCTGTGAGCATCACTGGTCGCCGTATCCCATCGGCGAAGTGGAACTGCAGGAGTTCCCCCTCTGGGAAAACGACTTTGACGCGTTCCTCGGCGCGAAGAAATTGTGGGAATGGGAAAACGAGGACTGGTTGAAAGAAGCCGGATACCTGTAAAGAATGAGATGAGGGATTCCCGAAACCAATCAGAGCTGATTGGTTTCGGGAATCCCTCATTCAATTATTGGCACGTCGGCCCCGCCGAGGCGGGGTCCCGCCATAGCGGGACAAGCGGTAAGCCGGATTCTGTTTATGTGACGATTCATCTTCGCGGCACTCCCCGTCCACCAGGAAGGTTAATCCTCCTCTGGAAGAAAGGGCACGGCCTTGCACCCGGGCAAGGATTTAGCCGTTTCACCCCCCGCCGCAACTTTTTACGGATGGAGCGGGGACTCGTCTCTGTTCGCACCTCTATCCTTACGGACGGCGGGCTTGCGCCCGCTACCCTGCTACCCCGCCTTGGCGGGGTGAGTGTCCGGACTTTCCTCCCCCCGCCACAACTTTTTACGGATGAAGCGGGGAGCCGTCACGTCGCTTACCGACATGAACACTAAAACACGATTATAAGAGAGAGTCAAGGGCACGGTTCACGAGCCGGTCCGCTCCCCTGTTTTCCTCGCGCGGGACATGCGTGAACCTGACGCTCCCGAAATCCTGCGTCAGGTTCCAGAGCTCGATGAAGTAATCTTTCAGCCCTTCGTTCTTGAGCTTAAACGTGCGGTTCATGTGGTTGACGAGGAGCTCGCTGTCCGCGCGCACTTCCACGTCTCGCACGGCGCTCTCGTCCTTGCCGACGAGCTGTTTCACCTTCTTGAGCGCGAAAATCGCCGCGCGATATTCCGCGACGTTGTTCGTCGCCGTGCCGATCGCCTCGCCGTACCGCTTCTCCTCCCCGTCGTGGGTGATGACGACGCCGATTGCCGCCGGTCCCGGGTTTCCCCGCGCGCCGCCGTCCGTATACGCGATAATGGTATGTTTCATTTTAATTCTATTCATTAAGATACTTCCATGGCAGCTCTTTGTAGAGCGGAAGCTTGAATGCCGCAGCTCCCCTATGTCCCCCGCCGCCGTATTTCTGGGCGATTGCCGCAACGTCCACGCTGCCATCCGACCGGAGCGAAACTTTCGTCCCCTCCGCCCGTTCGCACCACACGATGCTAAACGGCGGCTGCCGCACATACAGCGCGTTCCCCACTTCCGATTCGAGAACGGGCGCGTTCACGGCGAGCACGCGGTACCCCTCGAACGAGACCGGATTCGCGCTCCCCACGATATCGCGAATCACCGCGCTCTTATACGCGAGCGCGGCGCTCCCCTTCTCGCGCACGTAGTCGAAACCTTCGCCGTCGTCGCATTGGGCGACAAGCGACGCGACGGCGGGAAACGAAAGGGGCTGCTGGGTGTCCAGGAACGCGGAAATCTCCTCCGCGTGCGGGAGGGAAAATTTCCACAGGTCGATATCTTCGATATACCGCAGGAAACGCGGCACCGGCTCGTTCGGACGAAAGTACTGCCACGCGATGACCGCACCGGAATGACGCGTGTCGAAGACGCTCTCCGGAGCGGCGTACGTCATGCTTGCTTCCGTCGTCTGATGGTGGTCGAGGATGACGATCTTCTCGTTCTCCTCCTTGAGCCGCTTCATCATCTCCGGTGGATACGAGAAATCAATGAAATAGAGCGTCTGGTGCGCCAGTTCCGCCGGCGGCTCTGCCTGGTGCGTCCCGGGAAGATAGTCGGCGTCATCTCCCAGCACCGTATCGGCAACCCACGCGCCGGTGATGCCGTCGGGACACCCTTTGTGGTATATGACGACGATTTGTTTTTTCATAAGTCGAGCGCTTTCAGTCCCGGCAACTCTTTCCCCGAGAGATAGGCGAGCATAGCGCCCCCGCCCGTCGAGAGGAACACATGGGAAGGAGCTTCGTCGTACCCGATACCCGTACCCTTGACCGATTCGACGGTTTCCCCTCCGCCGACGACGGCAACGGCGCGGTCATTCGCAAAAATCGCCTCCCAAACGGCGCGAGTGCCCCCCGCAAACCGCTCCGTCTCAAAGAGACCCACCGGCCCGTTCCATACGATGAGCCGGGAGCCGGCAATCGCCGCCGCATACCGTTCCCGCGTCCGCTCCCCGATGTCGAGTTTCTCTCCCCCGTCATCCGTTACGTAATCTTCCGGGAGCTCATATCGGAGGCCGCTTCCCATGGACAAAGCGCTGCTCCCCAGGAGCGTGCTGTCGGCCGACGCACGCAGACGCTCCGTTACCCGGAGCTTGCCGTCGATCTTCGCGCCTCCGAGAATGAGGACGAACGGGTGCCTCGGCTTCTCCCGCACCGGCTCCAGCGCTTCAAGCTCCTTCTTGAGCCGCAAACCGCCGAAAGAAGGTAAAATCGGGCTTATACGCGTCAGAGAGGCGTTTTGCCGATGGGATACGGCAAACGCATCATTGACGTAAAAATCGCCCAAACTGGCTAATTTTTGGGCAAATTCCTCACTATTTTCCTCCTCCTGGGGCTGAAATCGCAGATTTTCAGCCAAAAATACCCTTTCGCGAACCCCCTTTCCTGCATCCGCGAGGGTCCCGAAACCGACCGCTTCCCCAAGGAGCCGGGAAAGGGGCGCCGCGAAGTCGCGTAAGCTCGGCGGGTTCTCGCCGAACCGCCCGCGATGCGAGAGGATGAGAAGCCGCACCTCCCGCTCGAGGAGAAACGTTATCGAGGGGATGATGGCGCGGAGCTTGAAATTTTCTTCGTCAATCCACCTTTCGATATTCAAATCGACGCGCAAAAGGCATCGCGCGCCCCTGAAGCGCTCCATGCCGCTGTCCGTCACGAACCGTATCATGCCCCTACTATATCACAGATCGAATGCTTTTATGAGCCGGCGCAACCTACTCTCCCACGCACGAAGCGTAGTATCATCGGCTCTGCACATTTTCACTTCCGAGTTCGGAATGGGATCGGGTGGTACCCATGCAGGTAAAGCACCGGCTCATAAAAACATTCAATCCTCGGACGCATCAACTTGGAAAATCACCTTTTCGAGATAGAAACTCCCTAAATCAGAGTGGAATATGAGAGATTAGTACTCCTCGGCTGCACGTTTCACAACGCTTACACCTAGAGCCTATCAACCTGGTAGTCTTCCAGGATCTCACGTCCCGCCGAAGCGGAACAAGACGTTTCATCTTGGGTAAGGCTTCGCGCTTAGATGCCTTCAGCGCTTATCCTCTCCGAACATAGCTACCCGGCGCTTCACCTGGTGGCAAAGCCGGTACACCAGAGGTTCGTCCATAGAGGTCCTCTCGTACTATCTATAGCTTCCCTCAAACGTCTCACGCTGATAGCGGATAGGGACCAACCTGTCTCACG
>CAYYYM010000008.1:0-12154 GCA_964476325.1 uncultured Candidatus Saccharibacteria bacterium
AGGAGAAACGCGGTGAACGCCATCATCGGGTTCGTGATGTAGCCGAAGCGCATCACGAACGTCTCGGAGCAGGAGACGGAGTAGCCGACGGCGGAGCAGGAAATCGCGGGCGCCGCGCCGATTTGCAGGAGGTAATGGTAACCGGCGATGAGCGCGCCGATGACGGAGAGTGCGATGTGGTAGTCGGCGGTGCGCTTGTCTCTCTTGAGGAGCGCCGCGCCGAGGAGGAGCGTCTGCGGATACATCATGATGCGCTGGAACCAGCAGAGCTTGCACGGTTCGTAGCCGGCGATTTCGGAGTAAAACAGGCTGCCGAGCGTCGCGATGGATGCGACGATGAGCGAGAAAAGCACGGCATGCTTTCCCACCCAGGCAAGCAGCCCGCGATTTTTGCGGAGCACGAGGGAAGCGACGAGGACGAGGATGATGAGCTGACCGATGACCGTGAGCGTGGCGAGGAAGTAATTGACGAACGAAATGAGGTCCATAGTGTGCGCGTTAGAATAAAATTTCCGCGCCGTACGTGATGAGGGCGACGATGACGCCGGCGATGGCGACGCCGAGCGCGATGAGTGGAATCGCCTTGCGCGGCGGGATGGCGAAGACGAACGCGGCGAGCGATGCCGTCCAGGCGCCGGTGAAGGGAAGCGGTATCGCCGTGAATGTGACGAGGGCGAACGCTTTGAAGAGCTGGAACCGTTTGGAGTGCTTCCGGTTCGTTTTCTCAAAGAGGCGCTCGAAGAAGCGCCGGAACACGTCGCTCTTCGACGAGAGGAAGCGCTCGACGGCGCCGAGAGAGAGCACGATGACGACTGCCGGGACGATGTTTCCGAGCACGGCGACGCCGTAGGCGACGGGGAGCGGCAGGCGGTAGTGGGCGAGCGCCAGCGGGAGCGAGGCGCGAAGCTCCCCGACGGGGAGCATGGAGAGGAAAAACACCTTGATGATACTCGTCACCATACGTGCAGGGTAAGCATACCATAAAATTTGATATAATGAACGGTATGAGGAAAGAAGTGTTCGGCGTTTCGTACGAAACGCCGGATGAGGAACCCGAAGAAGGGGAAGCAGGCGCACCCGAACAGGCGGAAGTCGACGCGGTCCGCGAGTCGCGGGAGAAAGAGTTGTCGTTTGAGGAAATCCTGACGGAGAAGCGGCAGGAGTACGCCGCGGCGTACCGGACGTGGGCGAACGAGCCGAAGGCGGACGCGGAACGGCGCGAAGCGCTCCGGCGGGAGATGGAGCGCGCCGACGAGGAATACAAAGCGGCGCTGCGGCACTGCGCCGACGATTTCTACTTCTACGACCGGCAGGCGCGCGAAGCGTTGAAAGTGGAAGGCGTGGAGGGGCCGCAGCTTGAGAAGCGGATGCAGGCGGCCGTCTTCGACCGGTTCGTCTCAGGCGAAGCGGTCAAGCTCCAGGCGGCGAAAGCGGAGGCGCTGCCGCCGAAGGAGCGAGGCATCGCCCGGAAACTCCTTACTCGGTGGGCACAGCTCCCCCGGGCGGCGCGCTGGGCAATCTCGGCAGGCATCGCGACCGGCGTGACGCTCGCCGGCAGCGGCATCGTCGCCGGCGGTGCGGCGGGCGCCCTCATCGCCGGCGGCATGACGCTGGGGAAGAAGACGCTCAGCGTGCTCACCACGCTCGCATCCGAGCGTCTCATCGCGCTCGGTTTCAAGGGGTGGGACCGCTGGGTCGGTAAGGAGAAGACGAGAGAATACCGTGTCGGAGCGTTGCGGGAGAGCGAGGATATCGTTTTCAACCTCGACAACGTCCGGGAGAGCTATGCGCGCATCCTGGAAGAGACGGCGCGGCGGGAACGGCGGCGCAACGTGGCAAAGTTCGCGGTTTCCGTCGGAGCCGGTATCGGCAGCAGCTTCCTCTGGAGCGGGCTGGGAGCGTCCGAGGCGATCGGCAAGGCGGCGCGGGCATCGACCGTCACGCCGGAGCACGCCGCTCCCGCACCGCCGGACGTCGAATCGGCCGGCGCCGAACCGACGATTGAGGTGACCGGCATCGGCGAGGAGCACCTTGATTACCAGGGAGGAGACAGCATCTGGCGGGAGATCGAGTATGAGACAGACAATCGCGACGCGTTTGAAGGGCTGTTCGACAAATGGACAGGGAACGAGAGCGAGGCGTACCGGACGCACTTCATCGATTATCTGAAGGACAAGGTGTACGAACAGCCGGCGGCGTATGGCGTACCGGAGGGAGCGGACCTCGACCGTCTGACGGAAGCGGAACTGCGGCAGGTGGATTGGGATAAGCTTTTCAACGAGCTGTCGTCTCCGGACGAGATGAAGCAGGCGCTGCCGCATCTCACGGACGGGCAAATCCATTCGATTCTCGAGAGCAACGAGCGGATGCGGGAGCTGGCGCAGGCGCAGCTCGCGCAGGAGGCGGAACCGCTTGCCGTCACGCCCGAGGCGCCGCCGACCGTCCCGGAACCGGTTGCCCCGGTGCCGTCGACGGATATGCCGCTGGCGGGCGAGCTGTCGGCGGACGCGCTCTATGAACGGACGCTGCTCGAACGCCAGATGGTGCGCGCCGCGGGCGGGTTCCCGCTTCTCCTGGGAGCGGCCGGCGGCCGGCGACTCACCGAGAACGTCGTCCGCCTCGCGAAGTTTGAAGGACTCTCCGATGCGGAAGCCCGAACGTTCGTCGGGGAGCTCTCGGGCGGCGGAGGCAGGAAGCTGAGAGCGAACATGCTCCGGCGCTTCCTCGACGGCGGGCTCTGGAGCGGCAAGCGGTTCCGCGGCAGTATCGCGGAGTTTATCAGACGGCATCGCGTTCCCTAAAGGTCGTTTCTTTTCTTATCGTTATGGACAACATAGACACGCTTCGGCAAAACATCATTACGTCGTTCGGTCTCGATTCGCTCTCCGCGGACGAGCAGGCGCGCGTCCTGGAGGACGTCGGCACGGTCATTTATCAACGTGTCATCTTGCGCGTGCTGGACACGTTATCGGAAGCGGACAAGGACGAGTTTGATACCATCCTGGGCAGGGCGGGAAACAACGAGCAGGCGATTACCTCGTTTCTCGACGAGAAGGTTCCGAATCTGGACGAGCTGGTGGAAGAGGAAATTAACGGTTTCAAATCGGAGGCGCGCACGTTGATGGAAGCGATTGCTTCCCGGGGGGAGAAACCGCGCTCAAGCTGACGCAAATTCTAAACGTAACACACACATGCAGGGCATCATCAACAGGCTGGTGTCTTGGTTTCGGCGGAGGTTCCCGCGGCGAACGCCGCCGCCGCCCTTTACGAAATCGGCAGAAAACCCCATCATCGCGCCCGAGTCGCGGAACGGATGGGAGGCGTGGCAAACGTTCAACCCCGGCGCGATTTTCCTGGGAGACAAAGTCCACTTTCTGTACCGGGCCATCGGCGGAGACGGCATGTCGCGGTTTGGCTACGCTGCGAGCCGCGACGGTTTGACGGTCGACGAACGCCTACCGTATCCGGTGTACGAGCACCGGATGACGGGTCGCGCATGGAGCGTATTCTCCTTCGCATCGGGCGGCAGCTGGGGCGGGAGCGAGGACCCGCGCATCGTGCGCATCGGGGACGAGGACGTACTCTACGTGACGTACACCGCTTGCGACGGCGGCTTGCGGATGGGACTCACGTCAATCGGCATCGACGACTTCCTCCATCGGCGGTGGCGCTGGCGGCGGCCCGTGCTTCTCTCTCCACCGGGGCAGGTGCACAAGAATTGGGTGCTCTTCCCCGAGAAAATCCGCGGCAAGTACGCGCTGCTCCACAGCATCAACCCGCACGTTTCCATACATTACCTCGACACCCTCGAGTTTCCGTGCGATGCGTGCCTCACGAGCACGTACCAGCGGGCGTTTCGCGGCAGCTCATGGGACAGCTGGATACGCGGTGTCGGCGCGCCGCCCATCAAGACCCCGCGCGGCTGGCTCCTCTTCTACCACGCGATTGACGAGCGCGACCCGGGGAAGTACAAGGTGGGCGCGCTCCTCCTTGACCTCGAGGACCCGGAGCGCATCCTCTACCGCGCGGAGCAACCCGTCCTGGAGCCGAACGAGCGGTACGAAAACGACGGGTTCAAGCCCGGCATCGTGTACGTTTCCGGCGCGGTCGTGAAGGACGACACGCTCCTTATCTACTACGGCGGAGCCGACAGTTACGTCTGCGTCGCGTCCGCGCCCCTTGACGCATTTCTCGACGAGCTTGTCCGCGCGTCGAAGCCGTCGCTCAAACGGCGTATGATGACATTGGTAAAGCGATAACGAACTATGATTGTCAACCGTTCGGAACATAACCCTATCCTGACGCCGGACCGCGAGCACCCCTGGGAAGCGGAAGCGGTGTACAACGGCTGCCCCGTGCGGCGCGGTTCATACACCTATCTCCTGTACCGGGCGCTTTCGCTCCCGCACTACCACACGGCGGCGCAAACCGAGATGATGGTTTCCGACATCGGCATCGCGCGGAGCACCGACGGCGTGACGTTCACCGACCGGAAGCGGTTCATCGTTCCCGAAGAGCCGTGGGAGCGGTTCGGCTGCGAGGACCCGCGCGTCACGGAAATCGGCGGCACGTACTACATCTTCTACACCGCGCTCTCTACGTATCCCTTCCGTGCCGAGGGTATCCGGGTAGGCGTCGCGCTCTCGCGCGACCTGAAGACCATTACGGCAAAGCACCCGGTTACTCCCTTCAATGCGAAAGGCATGTCGCTCTTCCCCGAGAAAATCGGCGGGAAGTATTGGGGCATCCTTACCGTGCACACCGACATACCGCCGACGCACATCTGCGTCGTGCCGTTCGGCACGGAGCGTGACCTGTGGAACGAGCGTTTCTGGGAACGGTGGCACGGGAAATACAAATCGTACGCGCTGCCGCTCGCGCGTTCGCCGGAGGACCTCGTCGAGAGCGGGACGCCGCCCCTGAAGACGCCCGTCGGCTGGCTTATCTTCTACTCCTATATCCAGCACTACTTCTCCGGGCGCGCGCTCTTCACCGTCGAGGCGGCCCTCCTCGACCTGAAAGACCCCCGCACGGTCGTCGCGCGGACCGATATGCCCATCATGGTTCCCGACGAGTACTACGAGCGCATCGGGCTGGTGCCGAACGTCGTGTATCCTTCCGGCGCGCTCATCCGCGGGGACTGGGTGCGCCTGTACTACGGCGGCGCGGATACCGTCTGCGCGCTCGCTTCCATCAAGCTCTCGTCGCTCCTCGGTGAGATGCGCGAGAAGGAGAAGCGGAGCGTAGTGTTGCGGCGCGCGGAGGAAAACCCGCTCATCACGCCGGTGCCGGAGCATCCGTGGGAACGCAAGGCGACGTTCAATCCCGCGGCGCTCGTTCTCGGCGGAAGCGTCCATCTCCTCTACCGCGCCATGTCGGAAGACAACACGTCGGTACTCGGCTACGCCGCGAGCCGCGACGGCGTACACCTCGACGAGCGCGGTGCCGAGCCCGTCTATGTCCCGCGCGAGCGCTTCGAGGCGAAAAACGTTCCCCACGGGAATTCCGGCTGCGAAGACCCGCGCCTGACCCGCATCGGCGATACGGTGTATCTCACGTACACCGCCTATGACGGCGTGAATCCGCCGCGCGTCGCGCTTTCGTCTATCAGCGCGGCCGATTTCAAGAACCGGGCGTGGCGGTGGGCGAAACCGGTCCTCATTTCTCCGCCCGATTTCGACGACAAGGACGCTTTCGTGTTTCCGGAACGGGTCGGCGGGAAGTATCTCATCGTGCACCGGAAGGGGAGCGACATCGATTTGAGCTTCAACCGGACGCTTGCCTTTACCGGCGACGCATGGCTCGAAGAGTACCGCTGGATTGCGCCGCGCCCGGGATGGTGGGACGGCAAGAAGGTAGGAGCCGCCGCGCCGCCCGTCAAGACGAAGCACGGCTGGGTCATGCTCTACCACGGTATCTCCGAACGCAACGTTTATCGTGTCGGGGCGGTGCTCCTCGACCTTGACGATCCCGTGCACATCATCGGACGCACCGACAATCCGATTCTGGAACCGGAGATGCCCTACGAGCGGGACGGCGAGACGCCGAACGTGGTCTTCCCCTGCGGCGCCGTCGTGCTAGACGACGTCCTCTTCGCATATTACGGAGCCGCTGACCGCGTGGTCGGCGTCGCCACGGTTCCGCTCAAGAAACTCATTGACGTGCTGAAACGGTGCGCCTGCTGACGTATGCGGGAAAAACGCGCCATCATCTTTGACCTCGACGGGACGCTCACCGAGAGCAAAACGCCGCTTGATGAGGAGATGGCCGGCCTCTTGTGCCGGCTCTTGGAAGCGTATACGGTCGCCGTCATCGGCGGCGGCAGTTACACCCAGTTTCAAAAGCAGTTCCTGAGCTTTCTCTCGTGCGACCCGTCCGGGTACGAGCGGCTGCTCATTCTCCCGCTCTCGGGGAGCAGTATGTACCGGTACCGGGACGGTGCGTGGCGGGAGGAGTATGCGGAATCGTTCACGGTGGAGGAGGCGAAGCGGGTGATGGACGCCTTCGACGGCGCGCTCCGCGACGCCGGTTACGTTCCGCCTTCCCGCGTCTACGGCGCGCTTCTGGAAAACCGCGGCAGCCAGGTCACGTTCTCGGCGGTCGGGCAGGAAGCGCCGCTTGAGGCGAAGCGCGCGTGGAACGAGGCGGGGGACATCCGCCCGCAGATTATCCGCGCGCTCCGGACGCGCCTCCCGGAATGTGAAGTCCGCGCGGGAGGATTCACCTCCATCGACGTGACAAAACAGGGAATCGACAAAGCGTACGGCATCGCGGAGGTTTCCCGCGCGACGGGGATTCCCGAGGGGAGCATGGTCTATGTCGGTGACGCGCTCTATCCGGGCGGCAATGACGAAGCGGCGCTCCGCACCGGCGTCGAGACGGTCGCCGTTGCGGGACCGGGAGAGACGAAGCGGTTTATTTCGACGCTTTTGCCGCCGCTTTCGTCGAGAGTGTCTTGAGGCACTGCGTGCAGACGAACGCCCGCTTGCCCGATTCGGGGAGGCGCGTCTTCTGCAAGTTTGCTTTTTTCCGGCGCCACGGCGTCGGGTTATAGTTGCCGCGCAGCTTCTTGCGGCTGCGGGCCCGGATATACGATTTTCCGCACACGGCGCACTGTCTCATAGTTCGAGTAGTCTAACCTAGAATTGACAAAACAGCAAGACGCCTGCCTCACATTACTTTTAATCTATCCCAGTGACGCTTCCTGGTACGTCTTGGTGGCGAAATTGAACTCGTAGTAGCGGCTGCCGTCCTTGCCGTCGATTTTCAAGATGACGGTGTCGCTGAACGAATCCGGCTCGAACGTAACGGTGCCGGAGACGGAGCTCTGAGGTGCGAGGGAATCGAATCCCTGCGAAACGGCGGAGGGATAGATACGCTCCTCTCCCTTGATGAGTGAGAAGAGCGCCTGCGGCTCGAGCGCGGTGTACGCCTCCGCTTTTTCCGTGGACGCCGTTATGGAGAGGACGATGCTTCCGTCGCTGCGCTTCGCGACGTTGGTGAGCGTAACGGAAATGTCCGCCTGCGGCGTGAGGAGCGGGCTCGAGAGCGCCGTAAATGCGACCGCCGACGGGATGCCTGCTTCCGTCGCCGGTTCCGTTTCCGGCGGCGTGCTCGAGGCGGTCTCCGGCGGCAGGTTGAGCTCCGCACGGAGCACTGTCACGGCGCCCCGCACTGCGCGGAGCTGCGTCGTCAGATATATGTTCCAGCCGGCGATGCCGACGAGGAGAAACGCGAGACCGAGCAGCTGTATTCGTTGTTCCCGTTTGCGTGTTGCCATATCGTTTCGGAGATGTAGTATGTATAGTATACCTCATTTATGGATTTATTTCCACTGTTTCAAATCGCGGTGCTGCTCTGCTCGGTCGTGATACACGAAGTGTCGCACGGATACGTGGCGGAGTGGCTCGGCGACCCGACGGCGCGCGAGGAAGGGCGCCTGACGCTGAATCCGCTCGTGCATCTCGACCTGTTCGGCTCGTTCGTCCTGCCGCTCCTCCTCATCGTCACCGGGTCGCACATCATCCTCGGCTGGGCGAAGCCCGTCCCGTACAACCCGGCGCGTCTCTGGCGAGACAAGAAGTACGGACCGCTGAAAGTCGCCCTCGCCGGGCCGGCGACGAACGCCGTCATCGCACTCGTCATCGGGCTGGGCCTGCGGTTCGGGGGGATATACCTCCCGCCCGTCGTCCACGGGCTTCTCGGGTTCGTCGTTTTCCTCAATCTCCTCCTCGCGCTCTTCAATCTCCTGCCGATACCGCCCTTGGACGGCTCGAAAATCCTCACCGTCCTCCTGCCGCCCCGCTACGCCTTCGCCGTCGAGCGCGTCGGGCTCATGGGCATCTTCTTCGTGTTTCTCTTCCTCATCCTGTTCGGCGGCGCGTTCTTCGGCGCCGTGGCATGGCTCTTCCAGGCCATCGCCGGCGGCGAATCGTGGCTCGCGCTCGCTGCGCTCCTCAGTCGTTGACGTGACGGGCGCATCCCGGTATACTCAACTCGTCAATTTAGAGTGATGTGATATGCCAACAGTCAATCAACTGGTGCGAAAAAGCAGAAAAGCGAAACCACGCAAACCGAAGACGCCGGCGCTTTCGTTCAGTTTCAATACCAAAAAGAACCGGCGGGTCGCTTACCCGTCGCCCTTCAAGCGCGGTGTCTGCGTGAAGGTGTTTACGACGACGCCGAAGAAGCCGAACTCGGCGCTCCGGAAAGTCGCACGCGTGCGCCTCACGAACGGCGCGGAAGTTACGGCGTACATTCCGGGCGAGGGGCACTCGCTCCAGGAACACTCGGTCGTGCTCCTGCGGGGCGGCAGAGTGAAAGACCTGCCGGGCGTCCGCTACCACATCGTGCGCGGCGTGCTGGACACGACCGGCGTGGAGGGGCGCAAGCAGAAACGCTCCAAGTACGGCGCAAAGAACGTCCATACCCCGTAAAACTACGCCGACTTCAACGATGAAAAAGAGTAGTTGTGCATATGAATATAAGAACATGGAAATAAGGTCAGACCGCAATAATCTACTTGGTAGGTTAACTTATCGGTGTAGTTTTACGGGGCATGCGTAAGAGCACGTATTATAAGAAACGGGTCCGGCAGCCGGACCCCCGGTACAACCGCGTTGACGTCGGTCTCTTCATCAACTACCTCATGACCGAGGGCAAGAAGTCCGTCGCAGAGCGGGTGCTCTACGACGCGTTTGACACCATCAAGGCGGAAAAGCAGGCGGACCCGCTGAAGGTCTTCGAGGCCGCGCTCGAGAACGCGTCGCCGCGCCTCGAAGTCGTGTCTCGCCGCGTCGGCGGCGCCAACTACCAGATACCGCGAGAGGTCCGTCCCGAGCGGAAGTTTTTCCTGGCGGCTAACTGGATCATTGACGCGGCGAAGGCCCAGAAGGGCGCGCCGATGGCGAAGCGCTTGGCAAACGAGCTGATGACGGCCGCGGAAGGCGAGGGGAGCGCCATCAAGCGCAAGCAGAATATGCACAAAATGGCGGAGGCGAACCGCGCGTTCGCGAGTTTCCTGCGCTGATACGTTCTCATCGTATGCCCAGAAAGTACCCCATCGAGAAAGTACGGGATATCGGCATCATTGCCCATATTGACGCCGGCAAGACGACCGTCTCCGAACGCGTCCTTTTCTATACCGGCATTTCGCATAAAATCGGCGAAGTGCACGAGGGGCAGGCGATCATGGACTGGATGGAACAGGAGCGCGAGCGGGGCATCACGATAACCTCCGCCGCCACGACGTGTTTCTGGACGCCGTACTATCTCCGCGGCGGGACGGAAGACCAGGCGCAGCTTGCGGAACTCCGGAAGGCGCACGAGCACCGCATCAATCTCATCGACACGCCGGGACACATCGACTTCACCGTCGAGGTGAAGCGGTCGCTCCGCGTCCTCGACGGCGCGGTCGTCGTGTTCGACGGCGTCGCCGGCGTGGAGCCGCAGTCGGAAACCAACTGGCACTATGCCGACGAGTACCGCGTGCCCCGCATCTGTTTCGTGAACAAGCTTGACCGGATCGGCGCCGATTTCGAGAAGGGGTTGCAGTCCATCCGCGACCGCTTGACGCCGAATGCCGTCGCGGTTCAACTTCCCATCGGCACGGAATCGGATTTCAAAGGCGTCGTGGACCTCATTGCCATGAAGGCCTACTACTTCGAGGGTGAGCACGGAGAGAAAATCCGCGAGGACGAAATCCCCGCCGGAATGAAAGCGCATGCCGAGGCGCGCCGGCACGAACTTCTTGAAAAGGCGGCGGAGCAGGACGAAGCGCTCCTCGAGCGGTACCTGGGCGAGGAGGACTTGAGCGCGGACGACGTGAAGCGGGCGCTCCGGAAAGGAGTGTTGAACGTGAGCGTCGTGCCGGTCTTCTGCGGCAGCGCCTTGAGGAACAAGGGCGTGCAGCTCCTCCTGGACGGCGTCATCGACTACCTCCCCGCGCCGTCCGACCTCCCGCCCGTCAAGGGATTCGAGCCGAAGACGCACGACGAACTGGAGCGCCATCCGGACGACCGTGAGCCGGTGGCGGCGCTCGCGTTCAAAATCGCATCCGACCCGTACGTCGGGAAACTCGCGTTCTTCCGCCTGTATTCGGGAACCCTGAAGAGCGGCAGCTATATTTTAAATTCATCGAACGGCGGGAAGGAGCGCATCGGCAGAATTCTCCGGATGCACGCGAACCATCGCGAGGAAGTCGAGGAGGTGTACGCGGGAGACATCGGCGCACTCGTGGGGCTCAAGAACACGACGACGGGCGACACGCTCTGCGACGAGGCGCACCCGATACTCCTGGAATCGATTACGTTTCCCGAGCCCGTCATCTCCGTGCGCGTCGAGCCGAAGAGCAAGGCGGACCAGGAAAAGATGGCCATCGCGCTCCGCAAGCTCGGCGAGGAAGACCCGACCTTCCGGATATCGGGCGACCCCGATACGGGAGAGACGATTATCTCCGGCATGGGCGAACTGCACCTTGAGGTCGTCATTGACCGCATGAAGCGCGAGTTCAGCGTCGAGGCGACGCAGGGACGCCCGCAGGTCGCGTACAAGGAGACGATTACGGCCAGCGCGGAAGCGGAAGGGAAGTATATCAGGCAGTCGGGCGGTCGCGGCCAGTACGGGCACGTGTTTTTGCGGGTCGAACCACTCGAGCGCGGCAGCGGGTTCGAGTTCGTGAACGCCATCAAGGGAGGCGTTATCCCGCAGGAGTTTATCCCGGCGGTGGGGAAAGGCGTGAAGGAAGCGGCGGGGAAGGGCGTACTCGCCGGGTATCCGCTCATCGATGCGAAGGCGACGTTGTACGACGGTTCGTACCACGAAGTCGACTCGTCCGATATGGCGTTTCATATCGCGGGGTCTATGGCGTTCCAAGCCGCGGTGCGCAAAGCCGGCCTCCAGCTTCTGGAGCCGATTATGGCGGTGCAGGTTATCGTGCCGAACGAATTCCTCGGGGACGCGACGGGGGATGTGAACGCGAAGCGCGGGACGATTACCGCGATGGAAGAGCGCGAGAAGGTCCGGGTGATAGAGGCGGAGATACCGCTCGCGGAGCTCTTCGGTTACTCGACGACTTTGCGCTCGATGACGCAGGGAAGGGGAACCTTCAACATGGAATTCTCGCACTACGGCATCGTGCCGAGAAACATCGCAGACGCCATCATCGGGCAGTAGGGTGTTTTCGCGTCTTGGAAAAGAAAACCCGCCGGAGAAATCTCCGGCGGGTTGCGCTCCGGGGGCGAAGCGGGTATAAAGAAGTAAGAAAATTGAGGAGGCCTGTATGGTTGTGAAGAGTTTGGTTACTCTCTTCGAGCGGCTCACCGACGAGTTTGGCGACCCCGAGTCGAGGAAGGCGGATAGGCAAGCGAGTGATATCCTCATGCGGCGCGTGATGCTTGATGGTGGGAAAGCGGGTTCGTCGGGGATTATCACCCTCTTCACCCAGCATCGGGTGCAGCAGGCGAATTTACCCGACGGGACGGACATCGACATCAACCTGTGGGACGATACGGGAAAGGTGCATACCATCGTGTCTGTCACCACCGACACCGGCGTGAAGCCAGTTGTGATTACCAAACACTGGGACCCCGCCCTTGTCCGGCTCAAGGTGTTGCAGTTCGTCCAGCGCGTAGGCGCATGCCTTGGAGAACTCATC
>CAYYYM010000008.1:12254-27091 GCA_964476325.1 uncultured Candidatus Saccharibacteria bacterium
AAAGAGGAGGAGATGGAGGAACTGGTTGAACGAGCCCGCTGAGAGTCGCCGGCGGACCGGTAAGTGCCCGACACGTTCGGGCGCTTTTATTTCGAAGGGGCACGTTGAATGGTTGGGCGTTTTATGGCATAGTGGAACGTATGGAGATGCGTTGTCTTTTACCAGTTTCTGTCCTTAGGGAGGATGGACGATATGTGGCATATACGCCCGCTTTAGACTTGTCCACGTCGGGAGAGAGTGAAGCGCAGGCGAAACAGCGCTTCGGAGAGGTAGTTCGGCTTTTCTTTGAGGAATTGGTTGAGATGGGAACACTCGATGAGGTGCTATCTGAACTTGGTTGGAAGAAGTCGGAACAAAACTGGCAGCCTCCGGAAGTTGTGTCTCAGGGCTCTGAACCTGTTTCGGTTGCAGTTTGTGCCTGATCTGCTTCATGTCGGGTGTACATTTGCACGTGAAAAGGGAGACCACCGCATCTATCGTCATAGGAGCATCAAGAGGCCGGTAGTAATCCCACGGGACAGCGAGCTGCCGGTTTTTGTTATCCGCAACAATCTGCGTGTTTTGAATATAACCCGTGAGGAGTATTTGGAGATCTTGGAGAAGTTGTGAGTTACAGATTCTGCTTGGTTTAAGGAACCGAAATGATGAACGCGGCGAGCCGGTCGCCGACGTTTCGTTGCCAGAATGCAGCGCGTTCGTCCTTCGTCATTTCCGCAACGTATTTTCCGGTTACCGGGTCTATCTGTATGGACTCGAGCGGATAACCGGGGAGAACGGTTGCACTCGGCGTGCTCACGAAACAGCGTTCTGAAACGGCGACCCGCTCGGCAAGGACGCCACCAGATGACGCGATGCAGTAACCCGATTCCCATCGCACTCCTACCTCACCGCCCAGCTTTTTCACAAGCGTGACGTAATAGTCGAGGAGTTCCGTATCGGTAGGGCGTCTCGTCCAGCCCTTGAGACGGCGTACGTGGACGCCCGGTTGCTCATCGTCGGGGAAACCGTCAATGAAGAGCGCATTGTCTGTCGCGAAAACGGGTCTCCCGACCGCTTTCGCGTAGGCGACCGCTTTCAGACGGGCGTTCTCGCGATGAGAGTTACCGCTTTCGTCAACGGCAGGCAACTTATCCGCGTCGATGAGGTCGGTGATGTCGATGACCATCACGCCTTTTGGTGCAAGTGCACCGCGCACCTGCTCCACTTTCGACTTGTTCGTCGTGCCGAATACTATTTCCTTCATTGCTGCTTTCTCTTTAGTTTATCCTCCCGTGGTTTTCCGAACGCGAGATTCCGTTCGGTGAGATGTGGTCGAGCGATATGCACTGGTTCCCGTTCTTTGCGCGCCGGAAACCGTTCTATGGCAAGTTTTTGTTTGACGAATCCGACGGCGTACTCGAGATGGAGGTGAAAGAACTGTTAGGGTGACTGACAACTAATTCTGTTTTTTAAAATACTATCATATAACAGTGTATGATAGTATTTTTATTTGATTGAGATGACGGTGATTTCTTTTTCATCCGAGCCGAGACGATATCTTCGTTTCTCGTTTGGTCTCGCGCCCATGAGTGCGGCGCCGAGCGGGGAGGCATAGGATATTTTGTGTTCGGCGGGGTTTGCTTCAATGGGGTCGACGAGTATATATTTTCTTTCTTCTCCCGCGATAGAAACGACGACGGTCGAGCCGATATTCACCTCCTGGCCCGCATCGGTTTGTTCTAAGACCTCCGCGTTCCGCAGTGTTTCTCTCAGATTTCCAATCTGTTCTTCGAGTACCATCTGGTCTTGTTTGAACATGTCGAATTCGGCATTATCATGCCAGCCTTCGCCCTGATAGAGCGCTTCTTTCTTTTTCACGATGAGTTCGGTGAGTTCCTTCTCTAACCTCTCCAGTTTCCTATTTGCCTTTTCGAAACTTTCTCTCGTGAGTTTCATGATTCTACTTTAACTTAGAAAGTTCGGAAATGAAAATACTATCATATAACAGTGTATGATAGTATTTTTTTATCTCTGCGGGTGCGGGGAACGTAAAAAAAGGGCAGGTCTTCACGACCTGCCCGCGGTCCGGATATCCTGCATATATTCATTTATCCTGCATATATTCATTTCTTGAACGAGTCGAGGCATGGTATTTGTTCGAAATGCTCGCTCATGATATGCAGCGTTATCGGAGTGCAGTGGGGAATGACGAGCGCGGCATTGAGTTCTCTGAACGTTTCCATGGCAAGGGGTTTGTTTTTCCCCGTTTGCGCAATCCAGAGGAACGCCTTGATAAATTGGTCATGCGTGAAGACGGCGATATGCTTCACGTCTTCCATGTGCAGCAGTCCATCCATCACCATTTCCACTCTTTCGGTGAATTCACGGAACGTTTCGGTATTCGGTCCGTCACGATAATTGGGATTACATCGTGACCAATAGGTGTCAACCGTTTTCTTCCGTTCCCGCCACGTGCTGCCATCCGGCCACCGTGACGCATCAAGATAGGTGAATTCGCGCACAAAGTCCCATACGTGCGGTTCGATGCCGCGCTTTTTCGCAGTCGGCTCCGCGGTCTGCCGGGCGCGCAGATATGTCGAGGTGATGACAATATCCAATTTCTCGAACCATTCCTCGGCGAATTGCTGTGCTTGTTTGTGTCCGAGCGATGTCAGTGCAATGTTTTCCCACGAGCTTGTTGGGAGTTCGGCATTCGCTTCGCTTTCACCGTGACGGATGAGCGTTATGATGCGTTCGCCCGTTCTCTGTGACCGTTCCATCATTCCCTCCTTTATATTCCGTTATGAGCCGGCGGCACCGGTGTTTTTACTTCCTCCAAGATGACATCCGTCCGCAACCTTGTCAACTGTTTTGAGTTTGGCGAGAGACGTACCTATAATGTGAGCATGGTGACTGATGCGGAGCGAGTAAAACAGGCGAGCGATATCCTCGACGTTCTCAAAGGGTACATCGACCTGAAACCGGCAGGGAAGAACTATAAAGCGCTCTGCCCCTTCCATCAGGAGAAAACCCCTTCCTTCATGGTGTCTCCGGAACGGCGGATGTGGCATTGTTTTGGATGCAATCTCGGGGGCGATGTCATCAAGTTCGTGATGCTCTATGAGGGACTGGAGTTCCCCGAAGCGCTCCAGCTCTTAGCCGAACGCGCGGGCGTGGAAATCTCGCGGGGACGAGGCGGTGCGGAACGCCGGTTCGCGCAGCTCTACGAGATGAACGCGTTCGCGAAAGATTTCTTCAAGCGGCGACTGAAAGAAAACACGGAGGCAATCGCGTATGTTAAGGGGCGGGGCATCACGGGCGAGACGGCGAAACGCTTCGAGCTCGGCTACGCGCCCGGCGGCGACGCGCTCACGGTGGAGCTGCTTCACAAAGGGTACGCCATCGAGGCGCTCGTGCAGGCGGGATTTTCCACGAAGAAGGGGGGACTGTACCGGGACTACTTCGTGAACCGCGTCATGTTCCCGCTCTTCAACAACGTCGGGAAAGTCGTCGGGTTCACCGGCCGGACTCTCGCGGCGGACGACGGCGCGCCGAAGTACCTGAACTCCCCGGAGACGCCGATTTTCCAGAAATCAAAGCTTCTGTACGGTTTCTCCCAGGCGAAGCGGGACATCGCGAAGGAGAAGACCGTGTTCATCATGGAGGGAAACGTGGACGTGGCTCTGGCGCACCAGGCGGGCGTGACGAACGCCGTAGCGGTGTCCGGGACCAGCCTGACGCCCCAGCACCTGACCACCCTGCGCCGGCTCGCCGACACGGCTGTCGTGGCTTTCGACAGCGACGAAGCGGGCGTGCAAGCGCTCGAGCGTGCGCTGGAGCTTCTCGGAATGTTCGACTTTTACGTCAAAGCGGTCAACCTTGCCCCCTTCAAGGACCCCGCCGAGTTCGTCGAGCAAGACCCGGAAGGATTCACGGCGCGTATCGCAGGCGCGGAGCCGGCGTTCAAGCGCCTCTTCGCCACCCGCTTCAAGGATGCGCTTGACCCGGCGGAGCGGAAGCGGACGGTGCGGCGGATGCTGCGCCTCATCGCGCACTCGGAGAGTAACGTCGAGCGGGACTTGTGGCTCAAGGAGCTCTCCGCCGCATCCCGCGTGAGCGAAAATATGCTGCGGGCGGAGTTCGAAGCGGCGGACGCGGGTGAAGCGGTGCGCGAATCGGAGCAGCCGGCGGCGGGGGAGACGCTGCGGCGCATCGACCGCATCGCGCGGCGGCTACTCGTCGTTGCATTCTCAAACGACTCGTTTTATGCTGAAGTTGAAAAGCAGCGCGACCTGTTGCCGGAG
This sequence comes from uncultured Candidatus Saccharibacteria bacterium, assembly GCA_964476325.1. Taxonomy (GTDB): domain Bacteria; phylum Patescibacteriota; class Minisyncoccia; order UBA6257; family GWB1-50-10; genus GWA1-54-12. The sequence goes on from CAYYYM010000008.1 coordinate 16,538, forward strand.
CAGTACCGGGAGCTTCTGGCGAACGGTTCCGCAGAGCAGGGGCTGCTTGAACTTGAAGCGAGTTATCTCTTCACCGACGCGCCGCAGGAGGAGCTGGAGCACGAATTCAAAGAGCTGCTGCGGCACCTGCGGATTGAAACGCTCAGAATCAGACAGAAGGAAGTAAAAGCGCGCATCGCCTCGGCGCTCGGAGAGGCGGAGCGCGAACGGCTGTTTCAGCAATTTTACGAACTGGCGGGGGAAATAGACACCTTGCGCAACAATGGCTAGAAAGAAATTCATATGCGGCGTGTGCGGTTTCGAGGCGCAGAGCGAGTCGGGACTCAAGCGCCACGATACGCAGCAGCACACGGTCATCGAAGAAGGGGAAAACCGCGAGGAGAACGTGGAGACGCTCATTGCGCGCGGCAAGCAGCGCGGCTTCGTGACCGACGTGGAAATACTCCACTACTTCCCGTACGTCGAGCGCAACATTCCCTTTGCGGAGACGCTGTACGAGCGGCTCGACGAGGAGGGGGTGAAAGTGCTCGAGGCGCTGCCCCTCGTGTCGGACGCCGGAGAGGAGGTGAGCCAGAAAGAGCTCAAGGCGGCGACGCGGAGCTCGGAGGGTATGCCGGACGTCGTGCAGATGTACCTGAAGGAAATCGGTGAAACGCCGCTCCTCACCTCACGCGAGGAGAAGGAGCTCGCGAAGCGCATCGAGCAGGGCGACGAGGAGGCCCGCAAGAAACTCGTGCAGGCGAACCTCCGCCTCGTCGTCTCCATCGCGAAACGGTACGTGAACCGCAGCCCGTACATGAGTATCCTAGACCTCATCCAGGAGGGGAACATCGGACTCACCCGCGCCGTCGAGAAGTTCGACTACACGAAGGGATTCAAATTTTCCACGTACGCGACGTGGTGGATACGCCAGGCGGTGACGCGCGCTCTCGCGGACTACTCCCGCACCATCCGCATCCCCGTGCATATGGTGGAGACGATTACGAAATACACGCAGCAGAAGCGGCAGCTCATGCAGGAGCTGGGGCGCGAGCCGCTCCCCGAGGAAATCGCCGTGGAGATGGGCGTGCCGGTCGAGAAGGTGCGGTACATCCAGAAAATCTCGCAGGAAGTGCTGTCGCTCGAGATGCCCATCGGCGACAGCGAGGAGGACTCCACGCTCTCCGACCTCCTGCCAGACGAGCAGAGCGTGCCGCCGGAGCAGCAGGCGAACTATGCCCTCCTGAAAGAACAAATCCGCGACATCCTCGTCGACCTCACGGAGCGCGAGCAGAGGATACTTGCGATGCGCTTCGGGCTCGATGACAACATCACGCACACGCTGGAAGAAGTCGGCAAGGAGTTCGGCGTGACGCGCGAGCGCATCCGGCAGATCGAGGCGAAGGCGATTGAGCAAATCCGGAGACATAAGAAGGTAAAGCATCTAGAGGGATACTGATGTATGAAGCGGCACTCCGACCAATACGTCTCTGAAGCGGAACACGTCGTCCCGCCCAGCGTGCGGGACGCGTTCACGCTCGGGCTCGCTCTCCCTCGCTTCGCTCGGGAACCGTGCCCGCTCGCCCTCCGCGGGTCCTTTTTCAGAGAGTATTGGTCTTCGTCTTAACTCCATCTATATGACCTCTACAGACATCAGGAAGAAGTTTCTGAAATATTTCGAGGAGCGGGGACATGTTATCGTTCCGTCTTCGTCGCTTATCCCCGACGACACGTCGGTACTCCTCACGACCGCGGGGATGCAGCAGTTCAAGCGGTATTATACCGGCGAGCTTGACGCGGAGAAAACGTTCGGGAGCCGGAGCGCCGCGTCGGTGCAGAAATGTTTCCGCACGTCGGACATCGACGAAGTCGGCGACGAAAGCCACCTCACCTTCTTCGAGATGCTCGGGAACTTTTCCTTCGGCGGGTATTTCAAGAAAGAAGCGATTGCGTACGCACACGATTTTCTGACGAAGGTGATGGGACTTATGATTGATTGTGTGACCGTCTTTGACCCGGAAAAGGTGCCGGCGGGCGACTGGCGCAAAGACGTGCCGCGGGACGATGAGTCGGCGGCGGAATGGAGGAAGCTCGGCGTTACCGACATTCGGCCCGACGGGACGGACGTCTTTTGGGGGCCGACGGGGAGCGAGGGTCCCTGCGGACCGACGACCGAGGTGTACGTGCGGGGCCTCGAGGTATGGAACATCGTCTTCAACCAGTTTTACGCCGACCGGGAGCAACGGCTTACGCCACTCGGGACGCCGGGCGTGGATACGGGCATGGGACTGGAACGGCTCGCAATGGTCGCGCAGGAGAAGGAGAGTATTTTCGAGACGGACTTGTTCGCGCCGCTCCTCGAACCCCTCCCCGATTCTTTGTCGGTACGGGAGAAGCGCATTGTCGCCGACCATGGGCGGGGCATTGCATTCCTTATCTCCGACGGCGTGGAGCCCTCGAACAAGGAAACGGGTTACGTGCTGCGTCGCCTCATGCGGCGACTCATCGTTCTCATGCGGCGAGGGTTAGACGTCTCGCGTCTCCTCCGTGCGGTGGTGGCGGGCTATCACGATTTTTATCGCGAACTCGATGAGCGACACATTCTCGATACGTTCCAGCGGGAACGGGACGAATTTTCACTCGCGCTCGAGCGAGGACTGAGGGAACTTGAGAAGATGAAGGAGGTGGACGCGAAGCAGGCGTTCTATCTCTACCAGAGCTTCGGCTTACCGTATGAGGTGTTGAAAGACGTGGGCGGCGCGAAGACCGCGAAACTTAATCGTGAAGCGTTTGATGCGGAATACGCGAAGCACCAGGAAATTTCCCGCGCTGGAGCGGGGAAGAAGTTCGGCGGGCACGGACTCGCGCTTGATACCGGCGAGCTTAAAGCGGGTACGGACGAGGAGATGCAAAGAGTGGTGCGCCTTCACACGGCGACGCACCTCCTGCACCAGGCGCTCCGCGACGTGCTGCACACCGAGGCGCCGCAAGAGGGAAGCGACATCACGCCGGAGCGGGCGCGCTTTGACTTCGGATTCGCTCGGAAGCTTACCGACGAAGAGAGAGCCGAGGTGGAGCGCATCGTGAACGAGAAAATCAAGGAGGATTTGCCGGTGCGGAAGGTTGAGCTGCCGAAGGAAGAGGCGGAGCAGAGCGGTGCGCTCCACTCGGTGCGCGACGTATATCCCGACACGGTTTCCGTCTACTACGTCGGCGACTCGCTCGATACTGCGTACAGCAAGGAGTTTTGCGGTGGGCCGCATGTCTCGCACACGGGGGAAATCGGAACGTTCAAAATCACGAAGGAGGAATCCGCCGCCCGCGGCATCCGCCGCATCCGCTTCGCACCTTTCAGAACAACCCGAAGAACCGGAGGATGATGGAATTAATCCGGGATAAGTTCCCCTCCGTCATTCTCCGATGAACCTATTTCCGGCGGCTCTTACATTCCAGCGGCCCCCGCACATTCGTGCGTCGGCCGCTTTTTTTCGTCGCGTTTCCGTAGTACCATGAGGGGAGTACCGGCATACGGTCCGGTTACCAACGTGGAACCTATTCGGAAGGAGAGGTAGTTATGGAAAGAGAATCTTCTGACGAGCTCGCGACCCTCGGCATCGACGAACTTGCTGACGTGTTCACGTCACCGCAGTCCCCGAAAAGCACCCGCCTCAGGAGGGAGCATTCCCTCGCCAATCTTGCGTTCAACGTCGGAGTTGTGTTTCGGGACGGAGCTCCCGAGGAGCGGAGGAAGGCGCAGGCCGTGCTCATACGCATCACCAGGAACGGCGAGGAAAACCCGTACGCCCGCGCCACCGCGTTGGCTTTCCTGCAGAAACACGGCGGGCCCGACAGCGAGATACAGGCGGCGGTCGGTGCGTTCCAGCAACTCATGCAGAACCACGGGATGGTGAAGGCAGCCGAGCTCATGTAGGAGCGACCGGCGTACGGACGTACGCCGGGTCTTTCTTTTTGCCGCGGAGATTGTGGTATACTAAGTTTCATATCGATGGCAGAGCGCAAGCAGAAAAAAGCGTTTCTCAAACCGCAGGATGATGTTGCCTGCGTCATCCGCCTCATCGGCAAAGCGGGGAAGGGGAACCAGCTCATCGTGCACATACCGGCGGACTCCGTGCTCGCCGATTCGCTCGATAACTTCCATGCCCTGAAGCGCGAGGCGGCTCTTGAGGGCGTCGACGTCGTCGTGGTGTCCACCGACCGCCACATCGAAGAGCTTGCCTACTCCGCGCGCCTTTCCGCGCGGAATCTCGTTTTCGGCAAGAACGAACGACTGGTCGTTGACGTCATCCGCCGGGCGCCGCGCGCCGAGCGGCCCGTCCCGCCGCCGCCGACGCTCCCGCGGAGGCCGGAGAAAGAGAAACGTTCTCCGCGGCTCAAGCTCCCCGCGGTCAAGGTACAGACGCGTCTCATCGCCATCGTCGGTGTCGCGGCACTGGTGCTTATGGGCGGCGGCGCGCTCGGGAGCAGATATTTCCCGCGGGCAACCGTTATCCTGAACTTGACGAGGACGCCCGTCGCCTTTGAGAAAGCCGTCACGGTGCGGACCGACGTTGCGACATACGCGGTGGAGGACGGCGGCATCGTCCTGCCCGGCGAGCATTTCACGAGCGTGAAGAACGTGCAGGAACAGTTCCCCGCGACGGGGAGCGAGGCGGATTCTGGCAAGGCGAAAGGGGAGCTTTCTATATATAACGAGCGGAGTTCCGCGCAGGTGCTTGTCGCGACGACGCGCTTCACGTCCGCGGCGGGGCTTGTGTACCGGATACCCGAGCGCGTGACCGTCCCCGCGGCGAGCGCGGACGGGACGCCGGGGAAGATAAGCGTTGAGGTGGTCGCCGACGAGCCCGGAGAGGCGTACAACTATATCTTCACGGCGGGAGACAAGTGGACGATACCCGGTTTCAAAGAATATGGCCTGACCGACCAGTATGAGAAGATATACGGCATGCCGGCAGGCAGTATGACGGGCGGCGTGACGGGAGCGCATGCCGTCGCGACCGATGCCGACGTCGCCGCGGCGCGGGAAGAGGTGTCCAAAGTTTTGCAGGGCGCGCTCAAGAGTGAACTGCGCGTCGTCGACGAAGCGGGGCTCGTTTCGCCGGAAGGTGCGCAGACCTTCTCTCTCACCCGGTTTGACGTGGACCAGTCGGTGGACGAGAACAACACGTTCGCCGTTTTCGCGGAAGGCGAGCTGTCACGCATCGTGTTCCGGGAAGCGGACCTGCAGGCGGCGGTGCTCGAGGCGCTCCGTTCGCCCGTGGACTACGACGTCACCATGACCGAACCGAAATTTCTGTATGAGACGGCGCTCGTGGGAGACGGCGTGCTGCGCTTCACGGTGAAGGGGAGCTTCACGGCCGTACCGAAGCTGGACATGGAGAGCATCAAACGGCAGCTGGCGGGCGAGTCGCAGGCGTCTGTGAAAACGGCGCTCGCTTCCGTCCCTGGTCTCGCGAGCGCGCAGGTCAGCATCTCGCCGAGCTGGTTCAAGCGCATTCCCGAAGAAATCAGGAAAATCCGCTTGACGCTTGAGTAGTTGCCTGTTAGGATAAGCGACGGATTTATGCCCGCCCCCAAGGACGTGATTACGGTAAAAGGAGCGATTACGGAATCGCTCCCCGGTATGCAGTACCGCGTGACGCTCGAGTCCGGACGAACCATTCTGGCGCACCTTGCAGGCAAGATGCGGCTGTATCGCATCAGGGTCGTTCCGGGAGACACCGTGACGGTTGAGATGCCGGACGAGAAGTCGGAGCGCGGGCGAATCGTAAGGAGATTATAACCAAGCGTATGCGCATAGTCGGCATTACCATCCCCGATGACAAGAAGGCGTGGGTCGCACTCAGGTACATCAAGGGAATCGGCACCTCCACCGCGAGGCGCATCTTGGCTGCGGCGAAGGTTGACGCGGAGAAGCGGACGAAGGACCTGACACCCGAAGAAGTGAATAAGATACAGTCCATCATCGACGAGCAGTACCGGACGGAAGGCGAACTGCGCCAACTCATCAAGCAGAACATCCAGCGCCTGAAGGCGATTCATTCGTATCGGGGGCTGCGGCACAGCAAGGGGCTGCCCGTGCGGGGACAGCGGACCCGGCGCAACACGAGAACGGTGCGCGGGAACGTCCGGCACACGGCGGGGAGCGGGAAGCGTAAAGTGGAACTGAAATAATGGGCAAGAAGAAGATAGCGAAGCAAACCGGCGAGAAAGTGGCGGCAGAGGCGCAGCTGGTCGCAGAGCGGCACGCGGCGCAGGTCGGCAAGGGAGCGAAGAAGCGCATTGAGCGCGGGCGGATGTACCTGCGGATTTCATACAACAACACCTTCGTCACCGTCACTGACGAAGCCGGGAACACCATCGCGTGGATGAGCGCGGGTTCGCTCGGCTATGCGGGACCGAAGAAGGCGACGCCGTTTGCCGCGTCCAAGGTCATCGAAGCCGTCGGCGAGAAGCTGCAGCGCAGCGGACCCTTCGAGCTTGCCGTGTTCGTGAACGGCGTCGGCAGCGGACGGGATGCGGCGCTCCGGGCGCTCGCGGCGCAGGGGTTCGACGTCACCTCCATCACCGACGTGACGCCGCTCCCGCACAACGGACCGCGGCCGAAGAAGCCGCGGAGAATGTAACATGCCCCGTAAAACTACATCGATATTCCAGAGAATGAATACCAGCAATATATGACATATATACCGCATACAAGGTCAGGAATGTATAATACTGCTCGAGGCACTATGCCATCGATGTAGTTTTACGGGGCATGCGCAAACAACTCAAAGAAAAAGTGGAGCGGGCGCTCGGCGAGAAGCTGTTTCTCAAAGCGGAGCGTTGCAATTCGCCCAAGTGCGTCATGGTGCGCCGGCCGTACCGGCCGGGGCAGCACGGGCAGGCGCGGCGCCGCCGGCCGTCCGACTACGCCCGGCAGCTCCGGGCGAAGCAGAAGCTGCAGTTCAGCTACGGTCTCACCGACCGGCAGCTGCGACAGGTCTTCGAGCGGCACACGGGCAATCCCGAGGCGATTATCAAGACGCTCGAGCGCCGGCTCGACCGTGTGGTGAACCATCTCGGCTTCGCACCGTCCATCCGGGTGGCTCGACAGCTCGTCTCCCACGGACATATACTAGTAAATGGGCGCAAGGTGACGGTGTCGTCGTATGCGGTGCGGACGGGGGACGTGGTACGCATCCGTCCCGAGTCGCGGCATATAGTCGCCGGGCTGCAGGAGCAGCTCGCGAAGTACACCCCGCCCGCGTGGCTCACCGTCGAACCGCAGCAGCTTGCGGGCACCTGCACGGGCGAGCCGACGGCGGATGCGCTCGAGTCGTTCGACGTGAGCTTGGTCGGTCAATTTTATTAATACCAAACACCACTATGGATTATCCGTATTTGAGTGAAACGGTCGTTGTGAAAAAGGGCACGGAAACCGATACGACGGGGGAGTTTTCCATCGAGGGGCTCTACCCCGGCTACGGCGTGACGGTCGGGAACGCCTTGCGGCGGACGCTGCTGTCCTCGCTCCCCGGTGCGGCGATTTCGCAGGTGAAAATCAAGGGAGTGAAGCACGAGTTTTCCACCATCACGGGCGTCGCGGAAAACGTGATGGACATCGCCCTGAATCTCAAGCAGGTGCGGTTCATCTTCCACGCCGACGAGCCGCAGACACTCTACCTCAAGGTGAAAGGTAAGCGGAACGTGACGGCGGGAGACATCGAGCAGAACCCGCTCGTCGAGGTGGTGAACAAGGACCTCTACCTCGCCGAGATCACCGACAGCAAGACGGAGCTCACGATGGAGCTTGTGGTCGAGAAGGGGCTCGGCTACCTCTCGGCCGAAGAGCGGCAGGCGGAGCGCTTGCCGGTGGGGACCATCTTGCTCGACTGCATCTTCTCGCCGGTCGTGAACGTGGAGATGGAGGTTGAGAACATGCGCGTCGGCGAGCACACCAACTACAACAAACTCCGCCTCATCGTCACGACGGACGGCTCCATAACCCCCTCGCGCGCCATGCGGCAGGCGGGCAACATCATGCGGGACCACTTTGCGAAGGTTGCCGACGCGTTTGCGCCGGCGGAGTCGGCAGAGGAAACGGCAGCGGAGTCGGAGGAGAAGCTGAAAGCGAAAAAGCCGGCAGCAAAGAAGCCGGCGGCGAAGAAGAGCACGAAGAAGAAATAACGGCTATGCGTCACCTGAAACAAGGCAGGAAGTTCGGCAGGGAGCGGGGCGACCGCAAGGTTTTTTTGCGCGACCTCACGTACCAGCTCGTCATGCGCGGGCGGGTGGTGACGACGGCGGCACGGGCGAAGGAACTGAAGCGAGTCGTGGAGCGTCTCGTGACGTACGGCAAGCGCCAGGACGTCGCCGGGTTGCGCCTGCTCGTGAGCAAGCTGCCGAAGGAAGCCGCGTACCGCATGCAGCACGACATCGCGCCCCGGTACGTCGACCGGAAGGGCGGCTACACGCGCGTCGTGAAGCATATGGAGCGGCGGGTTCAGGACAACGCGGAAAAGGCGACGATTGAATTCGTATAACGATATGAAGAAGCACGTCATAGACGCGAAGGGGAAGGCACTCGGGCGAGTTGCGTCCGAAGCGGCCGTCCTGCTGCAGGGGAAAGACGCGCCGACCTACGAGCCGCGGCTGTCGGGGGAAAACACGGTGACCATCGTGCACGCCGATGCGCTGAAGTTCACCGGTGACAAGCTCAAGACGAAGCGGTATTATAGACATAGCGGGCGCATCGGCGGTCTGAAGTCGCGGACGCTCTCGCAGGCGCTCGCGAAAGACCCGACCGAAGTGGTGCGCCGCGCCGTGCGCAACATGCTGCCGAAGAACCGGTTGCAGGCGAAGCGGATGCGGCGGCTCAACGTCGAACGGTAACCATGGATTTGAATAAAGTCATCATCATCGGACGGCTGACAGCCGACCCCGAGCTGCGGAACACCAGTTCCGGCACCGCCGTGGCGAATTTCTCGGTGGCGACGAACCGCGTCTGGAAGGACCAGTCGGGCGCGAAGCAGGAGCAGACCGAGTTTCACAACGTCGTCGTCTGGGGGCGGCAGGCGGAAGTCGTGAGCCAGTTCCTGAAGAAGGGTGCGACTGTTATGATAGAGGGGCGCCTGCAGACGAGGAGCTGGGAGGGTAAGGACGGTCAGACGAGGCGCCGGACGGAAATCGTCGCGGAGAACGTGCAGTTCGGCCCGTCGGCCGGCGGCGCGGCAGGCGGCGGGTTCGGCAACAAGCCGGCACCCTCGGGCGGAGGCGGCGGTTCCTCGCCGCAGTGGGGAGCGAAGCGGGAGAACGAGCGCGAGGAGAGCGTACCCGAGATACACCTCGAGGATGGGGGAGAAATCGATAGCGGAGACATACCATTCTGACCATGAAACACAAACAGTGCACGTTTTGTTCGAAAAACATACAGGAAATTGATTTCCGGGACATTCCGTTCCTGAGACAATACGTGTCGGCGCAGGGGAAAATCATCGACCCGCGGCATACCGGCACCTGCGCCAAGCATCAGCGGGAGCTGGCGCGTGCCGTGAAGCGCGCCCGGCGCATGGCGCTTCTGCCGTACACCAGCAAGTAGCGGCGTATGTACCTGAACGCGGAAATCGCGCTTTTCAGTACGCTGCAGACCGCCTTTTCTCTGCGGGCGCTGAACGTCGCGATGCGGGTGCTCGCCGTCTATCTCCCCTACGTCATCGTCCTTCTCGCGCTCATCCTCGTTCTACGCGGCAGCTACACGAGGAAACAGCTAATTTTCTTCGGCGTCTTTATCGCGTTCGCCGTGCTCCTCGCGAACGGACTCATCACGCACACGCTCCACGTCCTCGTCCCGCGCCTGCGCCCCTTCGCCGAACTGTCGTTTGAACCGCTCGCAGGCGGCGGGGGAACGGGGAACGCGCTGCCGGCGGCGCACGCGGCACTGCTCTTCACACTCGGCTTCGGCGCGTTCTTCTTCAACCGGGGCGTCGGCTGGCTGCTTCTCGCCACGGCGCTCTTGAACGGCATCGGTCTCGTGTATTGCGGACTGCACTGGCCGACCGACATCGTTGCCGGCGCGGCGGCGGCGGGACTCGCGGTCGGCGCGGCGTACCTGCTCGTCTGGAAACCCGCCCGCATATATTGACAAAACGTTGTTTTTCGGCAATGATACAGTATACTCATAAGGCATGGAAGTAAGGTCGATAATCATACACGCAACCACATAATAAACGTATGGCAAAAGAAAAGTTTGAGCGGACGAAACCGCATGTCAACGTCGGAACCATCGGTCACGTCGACCACGGCAAGACGACCCTGACGGCCGCCATTTTGCACGTGCTCCACATGGGGAACGAGAAAATCCGTGAGGAGAAAGTCGACCAGATCGACAACGCACCCGAGGAAAAGGAGCGTGGCATCACCATCGCCCTTCACCACTCGGAGTACGAGACGGACAAGCGCCACTACGCCCACATCGACGCCCCCGGCCACGCCGACTACATCAAGAACATGATTACCGGCGCGGCGCAGATGGATGGCGCCATCCTCGTGGTGTCGGCCCCTGATGGCCCGATGCCG